>CALZXH010000016.1 GCA_945830055.1 uncultured Prevotella sp. | reverse complement strand
GGCTATTTCAAGGAGATATTCCGCTTCTCCAAGGATTGCCGTTTCAGCAACTGCACGCATACCCACGAGCCGGGGTGCGCGGTGAGACAGGCGGTGGAAGAGCATTATATCGCCGAGAGCCGGTACCGCTCCTACCTGAGTATGCTGGAGGATAAGGAAGAAGGAAAATACCGCGAAGCCTTTTAGGGCTCCGCGGTATTTCTGTCTTTTTTGGGCAGGCGTTTCGCCTTGCGCAGTGCTTCGCTGATAATCCACTGTATCTGCCCGTTGGTGGAGCGGAACTCGTCTGCCGCCCACGCCTCTATGGCATCCATCGTGGCGCTGTCAATGCGCAGTATGAAACTCTTTGTCTTTTCAGTCTTATCTGTCTTTGCCATTGTTTGTCAATGATTCAGTGTGCCGGTATTCACCACCGGTTGTGCCGAATCGTCACCACACAGTATTACCAGCAGGTTGCACACCATGGCTGCCTTTTTGTCATCGTCCAGTTCCAGAATCTCTTCCTCAGAAAGCTTGTTGAGTGCCAGTTTCACCATAGATACGGCTCCCTCTACTATCTTTTCCCGGGCACTGATGATGGCTGCAGCCTGTTGTCTGCGCAGCATCACGGCAGCTATCTCAGGAGCGTATGCCAGGTAGTTGATGCGTGCTTCCACCACCTCTATACCGGCAATGGCAAGTCTTTCGTTCAGTTTCTGCACCAGTTGCTGGTTGATCTCATCGCCGCCGCCACGCAGTGTCATCTCGTTGCTCATACCATCTACATCGTCGTAGGCATATTGGCCTGCCACCTGTCGCAGTGCGGCATCGCTCTGGGTCTTTACAAAAGCCTCCAGTGCATCCATGATGCTTTTCACGTTGGTGCCTATCTGGTTCTCGTTCTGTGCCATCGTCAGCGAGTCAATCTCAAACATCGCCTTGTAGGTGTCACAGAGTTTCCATACCAATACGAGTCCTATCAGCACGGGATTGCCTATCCTGTCGTTCACCTTGATGGGCTCTGCATCCAGGTTGCGTGCGCGCAATGACAGTTTTTTGGTGCTGATGAACGGATGCACCCAGTAATAGCCTGTTCGTGTGAAGGTGCCGCGATATTTGCCGAAAAACATCATGATGCGCGCCTCGCCGGGTTCCAACTGCACGAAACCTGCCAGCAGAAACGGGAAAAGGATGAAGAGCAGCACCGCCAGTGCAATCAGACCGATGCCTAGTGTTCCCTCGAGTTCTATACCCGCCACTAACGCACCTATGCTTATGGCAAGTTCAAGAATGGTTACAATCAGCATGGCAATGCCGTTGAGTTGTTTGCCTTTAAATTCAAATTCTTTGTTTTCCATATTCTTTGTTGTTTGGTTGATGATATCAAATTGATATCACAAAGATAAGACATTCTCTCATAGGTTGTATGGAGTCCTGCTTGTATTTAAGGATAATTAACAGGCGATGCCTGCTTCATCAGATGGCAAATATAGATAAAAAAGAGTAGTTTTGCAGTTGTTTTCCAACAATCAGACAAAACAAGTTGTGATGGATTTTGAACTCTGTAAAGACAAGCGTATTGCCGTGCTGCTTTCGGGTGGTGTTGACAGTTCTGTGGTGTTGTGCGAAATGGCAAGCCATGGGTTGCATCCCGATTGCTTCTATATCAACATCGGTCCCGAAGAGCATGAACATTGGGACTGTTCTGCCGAAGAAGATCTGGAGATGGCCACTGCTGTGGCTGCAAGGTATGGCTGCCGGCTGGAGGTGGTGGATTGCCATCAGGAGTATTGGGATGAGGTGACCCGCTACACGATGGACAAAGTTAGGGCAGGATATACCCCCAATCCCGATGTGATGTGCAACAGACTGATTAAATTCGGAGCGTTCCATCAAAAGCGTGGACATGAATACGACCTCATTGCCACGGGGCATTACGCACAGACAGAGATGATTGACGGACTCAAATGGCTCACCACCAGTCCCGATCCAGTGAAAGACCAGACCGACTTTTTGGCGCAGATATATGACTGGCAGTTGAAGAAGGCCATTTTCCCCATCGGTCACTATATGAAGGACGAGGTGAGGGTGATTGCCGAGCGTGAACATCTGGTCAATGCCAAGCGTAAGGATTCGCAGGGTATCTGCTTCCTGGGACGCATCAATTACAATGATTATATCCGTAGATACTTGGGCGAGAATCCCGGCGATGTGGTGGAATTGGACACTGGCAGACTGATAGGGAAACACAAGGGACTGTGGTTCCATACCATCGGTCAGCGCAAGGGCATGGGCTTTGGAGGCGGTCCTTGGTTTGTGGTCAGGAAGGATGTGGAACAGAATATCCTCTATGTGGCTCACGGCTATGATCCTGCTACCGCCTATCGGTCAGATTTCAGGGTTCACGATTTCCATTTCCTTACTGTCAGGGAGTTGCCGCAACAGATTACTTTCAAGATAAGGCATACTCCCGAATGGCACCATGCTACAGTGGAAACGGTGGACGGACAAACCTATATGATCCATTCTCAGGATGCCATCCACGGGGTTGCTCCCGGACAGTTCTGTGTGGTATATGACAAAGAGCATCACCGCTGTTTCGGCAGTGGCGAGATTACGATGTAAGTGTCATGTGGCGGGCTGCCACGTACCCCATACTCCATGCTGCCTGTAGGTTGAAACCGCCTGTCACGGCATCCACATCGAGAACCTCTCCGGCAAAGAAGAGTCCCGGATGCTCCTTACATTCCATGGTAGAGGGGTTGATGTTGCTCAGTACTACTCCGCCACAGGTTACAAACTCTTCCTTGAACTTGTTCTTGCCGTTTATCTCTATCTCGTGGTGGGTAAGCACGGCAGCCATGCGGCGCATCCCTTTGGCGCCTGCTTCCGCCCACCGCAAGTCATGGCGTATGTGGCATTGTTGTAGTAGATAGAGCCACAGGCGCGAGGTGAAACGGGTGGGATAGACGCTCTGCAACTGTTTTTGCGGGTGCTTTGCAGCCATGTCAGCCAGCTGGCTCATCACCTGTTCCTCGTTGTCATTGCCAAACCAGTTGACGGCTATCTTTGCACGATAGTCTTGCTCATTCAGCAGTCGTGCCCCTCGTGATGACAGCTTCAGTATGGCTGGTCCGCTCAGTCCCTGGTGGGTTATCAGCAGTGCCCCTTGTGCCTGTATTTTGGTGCCGCACAGGGTGGTGCGCACATTGTTCACCACGGTGCCTGCCATGGCGGTTATGTCGTGTCTGGCTGTACACACGCTGAAGAGTGAGGGCACTGGGGCTACGGTTTCTATCTGTAGTCCATCGAGCATGTTCAGTCCGCTGGGCTTCGGACTCCCTCCCGTAGCAATGAGTACCCTTTGTGCTTCTGCTGTTTTCCCGTTGGAAAACTCCAGCCTGTAGCCCTCTTGTGCGGGGCGTATTCCTGTCAGACGGTGCTCCAAACGTAGTTCCACCCCCTGTGCTTTCATCAGTCCCAGCAGGGTGCCTACAATCTCCATAGCATCCTGGGATACAGGGAATACGCACTCGTCTTCTTGTGTCACCAACGCCACTCCCTCGCTTTCAAACCACTGGCAGGTGTCTTGTTGGCTGAACTCACGGAGCAGTCTTTTCATCAGTCTGTGTCCGCGCGGATACACCTGTTCCATGCTGGCTACAGTAGCAAAACTGTTGGTCAGGTTGCATCTCCCGCCGCCTGTCACAGCCACCTTTGCCAGTGCCTTCCTGCCGCTCTCATATACGGTTACGCGTGCTTCTGGCAACCATTGTTTGATGTGGATGGCGGCAAAGCATCCGGCGGCTCCGGCTCCGATAATGGCTATTTTCATGTCTGTTTTATGGGTTACTTGTTTCTGCGAGTGCGTTGATCTCAGGTATTACTATCTTTCCTCTCGACAGCCTCACCAATCCCTCGTCTTTCATGGCATTCAGCACCTTCGATACCGTAAGCTTCTTGCAGCCGTGCATCTCTGCCAGTTGGCGCATCAGTATGTGGAAGGTCTTTTCGCCCTGTGGCTGTACACAGTGGCGCACAAAGAAAGCCTGCAGCATGTCTCGCAGCGATTGGGGAGATGCTGCCCAGGGCTCGTTCAGCAGTACCTGACTTTGTGTCGAAAGCGTGTTGAGTAGGTTGATACGGAATACCTCAATGGTTTCCAGCAGGATGTTCACTTCCCGCTTGTTCAGCGAAATCAGGTTGACGGCGGTTCCTGAATTCACGGTACTGCGGTATCTGCGGGGCAGGCCGTAGAGGTTTTCGGGCTGGATGATGTAGGGTGCATCGATGGTCTCTTCTACGGCAAAATGCCCTTTGCCGTGTGTGGTCACCAGTCTTAGGGTACCGTGGGTTACCATCAGCAGTTCGTGGCACACTTCCCCCGCCTTGACGATTCTCTTGCCGGCAGGATATTTGCGGAAATCAAATTTGGTGCGGTCCATCACCTGCGTCAGGTCGCTGATACTCATGCCCTTGAACAGCGTGAACTGCGCCAGAACCTCTCCAAACCGTTGCTGTGCCTTATTTCCCATTGGTCCACGTGCGCATTTTGTCTCCATCTGCATAGATGAAGTACACCTGTAGTTCGGGATGCTTTGCCAGCACCTTCTTCGCCTTTTCCACGCCCATCACCATAAAGGCGGTAGCATAGGCGTCTGCCAAGGCACAGGTAGGTGCCAACACGGTGGCAGAAAGCAGTGAGTGTTGCACGGGACAACCCGTTTTCGGGTCGATGGTGTGGGCGTATTTCTTGCCGTCCTTGTAGTAGAAATTGCGGTAGTTGCCGCTCGTCGCCATGGCTTTGTCGGTCACGTTGAGCACCGTGTCTATCCCTTGATTGGTGTTCAGCGTATCATCGATAGGTTTTGAAACGCCTATCTTCCAGGGCTTCAGCTTGCTGTTGGTGCCTTCTGCCACTATCTCTCCGCCTATCTCCACCATAAAGTTCTTCACTCCCCTCCGGCGCAGCAGGTCTGCCACGGCATCGCAGCCGTAACCTTTTGCCACGGCGCTGAAGTCGAGCATGGTTTCGGGATGTTCCTTCTTCAGGTATTGCTTGCCGTCGGTCTGTTCTATCGTCAGCGTGCGGTAGCCGATGTATCGGCGCAGACTGTCGATGACGGCAGGTGTGGGGGTGGTGTCGTTCCTGAAGCCGAAGCCCCATACGTTCACCAAAGGTGCTACGGTGATGTCAAAGTCGCCGTCGGTCTCTGCAGATACCTGCATGGCAGTGTGGAACACTTGTATGAACATGTCGTCGAGCACAGGCTGTTCATTGCGGTTGATGGCAGACACCACCGATGCCTTGTTGAAGGTCGACAGACTGCCGTCCACCTGTTGTAGTACCTGCAGGATGCTGTTGTGCAGATTGCTGTCACATTGGTAGGTGATGTTGTAGAAAGTGCCGAACACCATGCCCTTGTGCTGCTGATAAGGGATGTTGCGCTCCTTCTGTACGATGAGTATGGTACCTATGATGAGGAGTGTGAGGAAAGGCAGTTGCCAGATGAGTCTTTTTCTGTTCACGGATGTGGGTTCAGATGTCGAAGATGATGTTGAAGTTGGCGCCCACTCTGGTGTCGCCGTATTTGCCGTAGCCGGGGATGTACCAGGTGTTGCCTATGGGAGCGTCCTTGTGCGACAGGCGCCGCTTGTAGCGTACGTTCCAGCCCAAGTGTAGCGGCCCCCATACCTGAGCGTCGATGCCAAACACTACCTCTATCCAGTGTTGGTTGCACGATGCCGCATCGACGGCAAACGAAGTGGTGCCTCCCCATACGGGGTCTGTGATATCGGTGCGGGAGATGTCTACATTGTAGTAGGTAAAGGCGTAGCGCACACCGCCGTAGAACTTGTTGGCTGAGTGCTTGTTCTTCAGCAGGTTGATGTCGCATCCTATGCGGAAGTAGGGTGCCTGCGTTTTGTAGGTCAGTCCGGTGATGTCGTCGTTTTCGTGGTTTGCCATTCCATAGCCCAGCTCTACGATTGGGTAGTACTGGTCATGCAGGTTGATGCGCAGTGCCCCCTCCACCTCTCCTGTACTTCCGATGGCGCGCATGGCAGGTCCCACCAGGTCGAACGACAGCTGCATGCCGTTGAAGAAGGGGATAGAGTCTTTCTGCTCCACAAACACTTTTTGCTGTGCCTGTGCCGCTATGCTGACAAAAAACAGTACTGCACTAAAGACTGCTCTTGAAAAGAAGGTGTAGATGGGGTGTTGAAGCGTCATAGTCAACAGATGCTTTATTTATGATAACGTCTTCAAGCAGCGTACCCTTTGCCCTCACCTGTGTGATGGTGTGGAAATACACTGCCTGACAATCCACCGACTCAAAGCGCGGTTCGTTGGTCTTCTCCACAAATACGGTGTCTTCCACCACATAGTCTGCGCCCTTCACCTGTAGTACGATGGTGTCTTCCGCCAGACTGAAACTTATGGGGATGGAGAACGATTTGGTATTCACGCTACGGTTGAGCAACAGCGTGTCGGTGCCGTCCCGGCGTGGAGAAAATACGTTGAGTGTGTCTTGCAGTTCTACCGCCACACCTTGTGCATCGCAAACCAGATAGCTGCATGTGACCGTGTTCTGCACAGGACAGTCGATAGACGAACATGAGGGTAGCAACGAGGCTGCAACAAGTGCCCATGCAGCAGTCAAAACAGGAAGATACAACGCCCGCAGTCTGTCCATGGGCTAAATCTCCTCCTCTATTTTGTAGTCGTTCCTGTCGTGTGAAGAACGGCTCACAAGGTCACCGATAAATCCGCTAAGAAACAGTTGGGTACCGATAATCATCATGGTCAGTGCAATGTAGAAGTAGGGCGAGTCGGTCACCAGGCGCTGCGGAATACCGTTGGCCAGGGCATAGATTTTATCCACTCCCAATATGACGGCTGCTACAAAGCCGATGAAGAACATGATGGTGCCCAGAAAACCGAACACGTGCATCGGCTTTCTGCCGAAACTGCTCAGAAACCACAGGGTGATAAGATCCAGATAGCCGTTGAAGAAGCGGTTCAAGCCGAATTTTGAACTGCCGTACTTGCGGGCCTGATGATGCACCACCTTCTCGCCGATACGGTCAAATCCCGCATTCTTTGCCAGGTAGGGGATGTAGCGGTGCATCTCGCCATACACCTCTATGTTCTTCACCACATCCTTGCGGTAGGCTTTCAGTCCACAGTTGAAGTCATGCAGGTTCTTGATGCCGCTTATCTTACGTGCCGTAGCGTTGAACAGTTTGGTGGGCAGGGTCTTCGACAGCGGGTCATACCGCTTCTGCTTGTAACCCGAAACGAGGTCGAACCCGTCGATCTTGATCATCTTGAACAGACCGGGGATCTCGTCGGGAGAGTCTTGCAGGTCGGCATCCATGGTAATCACCACATCGCCCTGTGCCTGCTTGAAGCCGCAGTACAGGGCAGGACTCTTGCCGTAGTTGCGGCGGAATTTGATGCCGTGCACTTCGGGATGGGTTTCTGCCAGTTTCTGGATTACATCCCATGAATGGTCGGTAGAACCGTCGTTTACAAAGATTACTTCAAAGGTAAAGTCGTTGGCATGCATCACACGCTCTATCCATGCGTACAGTTCGGGCAGCGACTCTTCTTCGTTATACAGGGGGATTACAACCGATATGTCCATAGTTTATATTATATTGTGTATTGTCTAAATTTATTCAGAATCTTTTCTTCTTAAAATCAGTGCTGTGGGCCAACTCAGCATGAAACCTATAAAGAGGTTGAATGTCAGTATGTTGAACGCCAGCATGATGGGCGATGTGCGCTGCAGTTCGGCAATTCCCTGGTTCAGGTCGTTCATGTTGATGCCATACGACTGGATGATGAGGGCAGCCTCCTTGCTGCTCATGATTTTGGCATACTGTTCGAGCAGCATGCCGTTGTCGATGAAGGCAAAATACACGTACTGCAACAGGGCGAAAAGGGTGGATGCGTAAAAGAACATCAGCATGTAGTAGGCAGCTCCACGCAGGAACGAGAGGCTGCCGCCACGGGCATCGTTGCGGAACTTGCGCATCCTTTGTGCAGCAAAGAACGGACTGTATATAGCAAGCATACTGCTGGTAAAACCTAAGAATGCCACGCTGAATCCGGCAATGTAGCAGGCAAAACTAATTGCCCATAGCAACGCCAGATAAAGTCCGTCAATGCGTGCATAGGCTTTCAGTTGGCTGTATTCTTCTGGAGTCATTCTATGATTTTTGGGTGATGTCGCTTTGTTCAGGTGTTATCGTTTTTGCGGCATCCCATATTGACCCTGCAAAAGTAATCAAATAATTTCAAACTAAGGCACAATTTGTTTTGCATTTTCAAAATTTATCACTACCTTTGCACCCGCAACGAAAATATGGGCAAGTCTTGTACGGCCAGCTCCCTTCGAATCCTCCAGGACGGGAACGTAGCAAAGGTAGTTGGTTGTAGCGGCGCGATACAAACCGCTTGCCCACCCGCCTCTTTAGCTCAGTTGGCCAGAGCACGTGATTTGTAATCTCGGGGTCGTTGGTTCGAATCCGACAAGAGGCTCTTCCTTCTACACTGCCAAGCATATTACAGATGCTTGGCAGTGTTTTTTATGCTGTATGAAAAGACTCCGAGATGCGTTGCTACTGCTTCATTAGGATGCTGGCTGCTGGGGGGATTGCATCTCTCGATGAAGAGGCGCAGGAAGATTTGAGGGCCAATAAGAATCTGGGCACTTACAAGGGAGCGATATATGAGATTATTGTTGGAGATATGCTTGTAAAACAAGGTTATAGTCTCTATTATTACAATAGTGACAAACCTTCTCTTGAGATGGATTTTTTTGTACGTGATGCCAATTCTTTGGTTCCCGTAGAAGTGAAAGCGAACGATGGTGCAACAGGTTCATTGAACAAACTGCTCAGCGAGGATAAATATCCCGATGTGAGATACGGCATCAAATTAGGGTATAAGAATATCGGTTTTAACGGCAAGTTCTATACCTTCCCATACTTTTTGACTTTCCTGTTGAAGAGGTTTTTGGCAAACGGTAATCAGTTGTCAACTGGATAGGGCAATCAGTTGGTAGGAGAATAGAAGTGTGTGTATTCCTGTGAAACAATCCTTTTACTTAAAAGATTCAATCGCTATTGAAAACGAAATGAGTAGAAAACCCTATTGTATTTTTCTAAAATGGTCTATACCTGTTTCAGACGTTCATCGATAGCGCGCTGTATGCGCTCTTTCAACATCTGTTTCTCTTCGGGAGACAAAAGCTGCAGTTCCTCTTCCGTGAAGCAGTATGGCTCTTCTTCCGATGGATTCATAGTATGGTACTGCTGCCCGATGTTGTTACTCATGTGATACGTCATTTAGGTTCGGTTTAGCGTTGAAGGTTACACTTCTTTGCTATATGACGTGATTTTTGCAACGTTGTACTATGATTGTACAGGGGAAAATAACAAATATTCCAATTTTATCGTCATTTTGTACCCCGGAGCCATTCACTCCTGCACTATGCCACTGAAATACGGGCAACGGAAGGGCGGTTTGCTGCTGCCAGCATGCGCAGACGGCTTACGCTGCGGTGTATCAGGTTGCGTGCCGACTGGTAGTTGATGCCCATCACTTTGCAGATATCCTCATACTTCATCTGCTCGATAAAGAACAGTCGCACTATCTGCTGTTGGCGCGGACTGAGTTCCTGCATATAGGCATCCACGCACATCTGTTTGCGGTTCTCTTCTTCCTGAAGTTCCAGAGGGTCATTTTCACTGCTCTCTTCCACTATGTTGTTATAGTCGTCGCAGGTCTCGTTGTCGTACCGGTGTGCCTGCATACGGAACTCGTCGTTGAGGCGGTTGCGCAAAGATACAAACAGGTAGGACTCGATGTTTTCCACCTGCTTCAGTTCTATGCGCTTGGTATATAGTTTTACAAACACGTCCTGGATGCAGTCGCTCAGCATCTCTCTGTCGCTGGTCATCCTTGCGCCCATGGCAAAGAGTCTGTCGATGGTCTGGTCGTAAAGTACGCTGAAGTCAATCATAGGTTCTTAGTTTTGCCGCAAAGTTAAGGCTCTGTAACCATACAGAATGGGAAAAATTAATCAAAAAATAAAAAAAACAGGTATTGAATGGATTTTTCAATACCTGTCACAGTTTTTTCCAGTTGCCCGTCTTGGGGCTTTTCCGTGGCTTTTTACCGTTTACAAGGCCTTCAGCCAATATACTTCTCCCTTTTTGGGATGCGGTATCACCATCTCATGGTCCACCTTTTCGGTGCCTTTCCTGACGGTCATTTTGCCGCTTTCCGTGTCGATAACGTACATCTGGTACTTGCCTGGAGCCACCTTCAGGGTCATTGCTGCCGATGAGGTGGGGTAGATCACATACCCGGTCTTTTCGTTGCCCAGTGCCTTGCAGGCATTGGTTTCGGTACACAGGTCTATGGGCTTCATGGCACATACTGCCTTCAGGAACTCACGGCTCTCTACCTTCACGTTGGGCATGGAACCGCCTGCCATCAGCACCGCCCATCCGTATTGCGGATATTGCTGTGCAAAAAAGGTCACTGCCTTGTCGGGATATTGGGTGCGGTATTCCCTCACAGCACGGTATGCCTCCTCAAAACCTGTCTTGCCCACCTTCATCTTACGCATGAACTGGCGGGGTGCCAGGTTCTTGCCGGCAGGGGGCGCCCACAGACTGTCAGTATTGTAGTGCCAGTAGCGGATGTCGATGATGTCTACTAAACGCGACAGACGTTCGTCCTGCAGTATGGCATCCTGGGCATCCTTGGTACAGCTTAGTGCAATAAGGGGGTGCCTGCCTGTCTCTTCCTCCCATTGGGCGATGGTCTCTAACCAGAAACGGGTGAAATGCAGCGGACCCGTATACTCGTCGCTGATGAGATGAACCACATTCTCATGGTCTTTCAACTGGTCCAGACAGGTGCGTATGTACTGCTGGTGCAGGGGGCGTAGGGTACTATCGTTCTCGTTGTAGAACTGCTCGGCGATGAAGATGCGCTTGTCGCCCGTAAAGGGTACGGGTTCGGGGAAACTGGTGCCGTTCACGTTGTTCACCGGTCGCCAAGGACAATCCACCCAGTGGGCGCCTGCCTCCAGTATGTTGTGCTGGAAATAGTGCTGGTTGAACAGCATCACGCCTTGCGGAGCACCTTTGGCTGCAAACTGGTTGAGGCGCAGCCAGTACCATTTGTTGGTGGTGTTCAGATCGTAGGTGCTCAGACCGTCCCATGCCGTACCCTTGCCGCAGCGGGCAAAGGGCTGTTCGTAGAAAGGTGCCCATACCTCGCTGTCACTGCGGCGTACCCGTTCATGGTCGGTACGGCGAAGGTCATACCACAGTCCGTAGTGGTGGTCAAGCATACAGTAGCCGTTGGCGGTAAGGTAACTCACTACAGAGTCGATGCGGTCTGTCCATCCTGTACCCTCCCGTCCGGGTACAAAGCGGGTGATGGCAGGTTTGGCGGATTTCTCCACAAAGTTGTCTTTCACCCGTCCCGACCACCAGGGTATCTGGTAGCGGTTGCCCGTCACAAGGCATCCGTCGGCACTCAGACAGCCGTTTTCCACCGTATAGTGGATCGCATTTAACGGAGTGTCTTTGCCGCTGTTCTTCTGTCTGATATCCCGAATGTTTTTCACTCCTTGCGCCGAAGTATTGGCCTTATAGGGCACGGAGTCTATCCACATCTCCAGGGTGAGTCGGGGAGTGGTGAGCGACTGCCTTGCCATCTCTTCCGCCTGCTCTATGGTAGGACTGCTCGAAGCGTTGGTGTTGCGTGGCAACACATAGCCGTTGCGCATGTGCTCCTTGCCCAAACGCTGTTCCAACTGGTGGTAGAACAGACTGCGCGGCTGTACATGGTCGTTGCTGCTGGTCCATTCACCGTTGCCGTTAAGCATGCCCCAGCAACCGTGGGCGCTGTTGCGGTTGTCGGTATCGGGCGAATAGCAGTCGAGCACGGCTCCCGTACATTGCCACATCATGCTGTTGGCAGTGTTCCAGCCCGTGCCGAACCTGAACTGCTCCAGATTCTTGAAGGAGATAGCATTGCCATCGATGTTCACGATGTCAAACAGCAGGCCGGCAGCCCACGAACCTATACTGCCGCTGAAACCCAGCGACTCCTCGCCCTCGCACTGAACAAAGGCGTTGGGACCGGCTGCACAGTAGTCGGCGGCAAAGTCATGGATACCGTTTCTCGACACACACCGCTGTATCAGGTTCTGCTGTCCGCGAGTGATGAACACGCTGCGGCGCCATCCTCCTGTTTCTGATACGGGTTCTGCGGCGATGCAGTCCTCCACCGTGATGCGCGAGGTATGCTTCTGCAGGGTCACCGCACTGCCCGCCAGATGCCTGAAGTTCACGCGGCGCACCCAGCAGTCACGGGCATTGTTCATGCTGATACCGTCCCAGCAGTGGTCCTCATCCTTGGGGTTGGCGGTACAGTAGTCGGACAGGATGCCCAGGTTCTCCACGCCACACTCCGTAATCTCCCCCTGGTTGGCTCCTTGCAGGATGTAGCCTCCGCCATATTCGGGGCTGAGGGTGGTGGTGATGGGCGCGTCAATCTCTATGGCTCTTTCTGAGACCGCAGTGACCGTACGTGTCCAATGAATGTCAATGTCTGTCTTTTTCCATCCCGTATAGTCCAGTCCACCACCGTAATCGTTGCAGTTGAGGTGGGCTATCCATTCGGCAGTGCTGGGGCGTACGATGGTGATGCGGTCACCGGCTTTGAACGTATGACTTCCAGTAACAGGCAGGGTGGTGGCTCCTGCCATCACTTTCGTGGAGGCAATGGCCAGCGTGTCTGATGCCGGCATGGCATAGCTGCCCTCGATGTAGATGGCAGCTCCGCGCTCGGCACCCTCTTTTTTCAGGATGGTAGCTCCGCTTCCCATGCCTCTGATCACTACTCCAGAGGTGCTGATACGCAGGGAAGAGGCAAGTCTGAAAGTTCCTGCCGACAGGAGGATGGCGCCACGGTGCCCGTTCTTGCCGGGCTTCAGTGCCTGCACATAGTCGATGGCGCATTGAAGCAGAGGGGCACAGTCGCCCTCTTGTGCCTCCACGTATATCATGTTGGGCACATCGGGGATGTCTGTTTCCGAGGCATGGTATCCGCAGGTGGAGTAGTCCATGGGGACATACACCTCTTTCTTGGGTTTGGCTTCAACAGCCATCGCCACACCCAGCGCTATGACAGGCAGGGTGTGGCGAAGTAAGTGAATGAATGTATTTTGCATATTCTACAGCATATCTCGTAGAGTTATTGTGCCAGGGGGTCGAAGGTGCCTTGTGCACCGCCGTTGTTGTAGTCTTCCCAGCCGATGGTTTGGGGCAGACCCTTGTTGGCGTTCTGTGCACCGGATGCCAATCCGAGGAAGTAATACTTGGGACGGAAATAGATGTACAGCAGGTTGTGCTGCGAGTCATAGCCGTCGCCGCGCTTCTCCTTCACAGCCAGGTTGTCGGCATACCAGGTCTTCAGATTTGCCAACTGGGTGTCGAGGTCGGCGTTGCGCAAATCCACTGCAGCGCAGCGTGTGCCTCCGTTCTTGAGCAATGGGTCGCTGTCGAAATTGGTACCGCCCACACCGTACTTGTCGGCCACGCGGAATTCGATGTTGTCGCGGCGCTGCCCATTGAACTGTTTGAAGCCAAGCCACGTGCAGGTGTTGCCGCCCCAGCCTGTGAGCTGCCATGTGGCAGGTGCGCCGGGCACGGGTGTGGCACCGCCATCGAAGAGCATCCATCGGCGCATGTCGTCGAAACGCTTGCCCTCGTAGGCAAATTCTATCTGGCGTTCATACAGGATGGCACTCATACAGGTGGCTTCATCTCCTGCCAGATTGGCCTGCAGTCCGTAGCCGTTGGCTGCGGTGTAACCTGCACGCTGGCGTATCTGTTGCAGATATTCCACGGCCTTGTCGGGATGACCTGCACCGCAAGCCACCTCAGCCAGGTTGAGCAATACCTCAGCATAGCGCAGTTCGATGAGCGGGGCAGCAGAATAGAAGGGGGCTGCACCCTTGGTGTCGGTGGCCACATACTGGTAGAGCGGACTGCCGTTCACATCCAAGTCATCGCTCTTCTTGCGCACATAGATGCTCTGCTTGCTGCCCAGCAGGTTGTCGGCACCATAGGAACTGCCGCTCTCGGGGTTGCCCTGGTCGTTCAGGTCGGTGTACCATACGTAGTTCCACAGTTCAAAGTTCTTTCCGTCAGAGGGATTATTGGGGTCTTTGGCACTGGCATCGCCGTTGTATGCCCAGCGGAAACCGGGGAAAGCAAAGGTGCGATAGAAGCGGGGATCCCTGCCCACAAAAGGATAGTTGGCATCGTAAGCCACCGAAGAAGCCTCCAATTTGGTGTATGTACCTGCACCAGCCGGAATCTTGCCATCGGCCATGGGGAACAGATTCACCAGCATGGCGCAGGCTCCCTTGCCGCTGCCGCCAGTGTTGGCCGGACGGATGCCGCGCTCCCAGCTGTTGTTCTTCTGGTTGTCCAAACCGTCGCCTGCGATGTTGTTGTACAGGGTCACGAACACGGCTTCAGGGTTCTTGCCGCTGGTCAGGAACTGTGCGGCAAAGTCAGAGCCGTTCACATTCGACGAACTGCTGTACAAACCGTAGCCGCAGGCATTGATGGTAGGCAGGTCGGCAGTCATCTGTGCATAGGCACTCTCCCAGCGGGAGCGGTCATTGGCACGGTTGAACAGCGGACTGCACCATAGCAGCAATACACGCCCTTTAAGAGCCAGGGCTGTACCGGTGGTCACGCGTCCGTAGTCAGAGCCTGTCCATCCGCCGTTGGTAGTCTTGGCGGCAAGCATGGTGGCAGCCTTGTCTAGGTCTTCCAGGATAAAGTCGATACATTCCTTTGCGGTAGAGCGTGGGGTGAACGAATCCTCCACGGGATCCAACAGCTCCTTTACCAGAGGCACGCCACCGTACCATTTCACCAGGTTGTAGTAGCACCATGCGCGGAAGAAGTAGATCTGTCCCAACAGTGTGTTCTTCTCTTCGTCGCTCAGCGTACTTCCGCTGATGCCGGCAATGGCGTCGTTGATGTTGCGGATGCGTCCGTAAACAGCTTCCTGGATGTTGTTCTGGGTACCCATGAAGAAGTCGGGCACAGCATTGGTAGAACTGGTGGAGGTGAGTTCTACCTCCGGATTCACAAAGTCGCTGAAACCTGAATACTCCTCAGTCGATTTGCCTGCAATGTCAGCATTTCCCATGGAGGGATATTTCCATGTCAGGTCGTTGGTGGTAGGCAGACACCAGGAGTAGATGTCGTTCAACCTACCGTTGGCACCGCTGTAATAGTTGTAGATGTCCTTGTTGGCATTGTCGTAGTTCTTCTTGTCCTCCAGGAATGAGTCGCTGCAGGAGGAAAGTCCGAGAGTACCAATGAGACCGATGCTGAGCAATCTTATGTTAATTTTCATTGTTCTTTCTTTTTATAGGGGTTGTGTTTTGGCTTGTTGTCACACGCTTTCATTAGAAGGTAAGGTTTACACCCACAGTGAATTTCCTCAGATTAGGATAGTTGCCGTAGGTTCCTGCCATCGGGTTCATGAAGTTGTCGGGGTAGGGATTGTAGAAGTTGATGAGGTTCACACCCGTTACGTTGATGCGGGCGTTCTGCACTCCGAACTTCTTGATCCACTGGGAGGGAACGGTGTAAGCCAGGGTAAGGCGGTTCAGCTGGACGCGTGCGGCACTTACTCGCCAGAAACTGGACTGCACGCTGTTGACGCTTGAGTAAGCCAGGTTCGGCAGACTGGCGTCGCGGTTGGCTTTCATCACCAGATTGCCACTGCCGTCGTAGATGTCCTGGTAAACGAACATGTCGTCGGGATTCCAGAACGAAGGCATGTTGCAGTACTCCAGGTCGCCTGTAGGTTTCAGAGCCGATGAAGGTACGGTGGTGTAGCCTCCCCAGCTTGCGCTCAACTGGAAGGTGAGCGAGAGGTCTTTCCAGCTGCATCCTGCGTTGACAGTAAAACCGTAGGGGTTGCTCCTGTGGCTCAGTTCTACCTGGTCGTTCTCGGCATCCACGATACCGTCAGGACCGGCATAGGTACCGGTCACGGGGTCGTAGGCACCGCGCACATCCTTGTAGATGAGCATACCGGGGCGCACCTTGTCCTTGGTCAGACCCATATAGGTACCGTAAGTACCGTCAGCCTTCTTCATGTACTTGTCGAAGTACTCCTCGATGTCCTGGAACGAGCGGAACATACCCAAACACTGCATACCCCACAAGCCCATATCAGTGCGGCTTCCGTAGGTAATCTGACGGTAGATGTACTCGTCTTCCCAGTCCATATTGAGCACCTTGTTGTCAGAGTAGCCGGTGTTGATGCCCACGTGGTATTTGAAGTCCTTGCCAATCTTGTCGCGCCAGGTCACAGAGAGTTCGTAACCCCAGTTGTCCATCTTGCCAAGGTTGGTAGATGCTGACTGTGTACCCACGGTAGAGGGAACATCCTGCTTGATGTTGAGCAACATTTCGCGGTTCCACTCACGGTAGGCGTCAAAGGTCACTGCCAGACGACGGTCGAGGAAGTGGGCGTCAAGACCCACATTGAACTTATACGATTTGTCCCAGTGCACGTCGGTGTTCACAGCAGAGTTGTTCTTGTTGATGGTGATACGGTTGCTGGAGTCGTTGCCGGTACCTTCGCCGAATACCACACCTCTGTTGGCATCCTGTGCATACACCTGCATCCACTGCCATGCAGCCAGGTTGTCACGACCGGTAAGACCGAACGAAGCGCGCAGCTTCAAGAAGTCCACCCATTTCACCTTGTTGGCAAACCACTCTTCTTCAGAGATTACCCAACCTGCACTTGCAGAGGGGAAGGTGCCCCAGTAATTCTTGGGAGCGAACTTGGTGGAAGCGTCGCAACGTACCATCAGTTCCAGCAGGTACTTGTTCTGGTAGGCGTAGTTGATACGGCCGATGTAGGAGAGTGTTCCGCTCTCGCTGCGGGTAAACTGTGTGCTCATCTCGCCGGTAGCAGAGTTGTACTGGCCGGTGGTGAACTCATAGGGATTTTCGCGCTGTCCAACCAGATACTCGCTCTCAGCCTCTGATTTCTCGATAGAGAACAGGGCGCTGATGTCATGGCTGCCGAAGGTTCTTCCATACTGTGCGGTAAGGTTCATCTGATAGTTGTCGGTGCGTGTCATGGTGCGGTACAGCATGTTGCCGTTGCTCTGCGAGATGCCGGTGAAGTTGGACTCTGCCAGATAGTCAAAGTCGGGGTCTTCCTGTCCTGTAGGGGTGTACAGGTGGTTACCGCTTCCGTAACGGGTGTTCATCTTGTAGATGGTGAATGCCGAACCATACTGGTTGGTCTTGTTGTTGTTGATGCTCTTGGAGTAAGAGAAGCGCAACTTCAATCCCTTCAGTATCTTGCTCCATCCGAAGTCATAACTCAGGCTTCCGCTGATGTTCATGTTGGAGGTCATGTTGCGACTGTAGTCGCCATTGTTCTGCAACAGACCGAAGTTGTAGTACTGATTCTGGTTCTTGGCTCCGTTGCTCACGCCAAAGGCTGCCACGTCATGCCCGCCAACGGTCTCAGGCATGTAGCCAGGACGGGTGAGCAGCAGGTTGTAGTCTTTCTCGCTACCAGAGCCACCCACTTTGACAAGTGGAGTGTTCTTCTTTCCGTAGTCGCCGCTCACGGTCAGGTTGGCACCTAACCATTTGCTTATCTTCACGTCGATGCCGGCACGATAGTTCCATCGGTCGTAGTCCAATTTGCCCAGATTACCATCCTGATTGAAGTAGCTGCCGCCTGCAAAGTAGTTCACATTGTCGGTGGCACCGCTCACGTTCACGCTGTGCTTGTGGGTGAATCCTGTTTCCCAGTACTTGTCGAGCAGGTCGTTGTTCAAGCCCTTCATGGCTTCCAACTCGTCTGCCTGGAAGATGCCTGTGGTCAGGTTGGTAGAGGTGTTGGTGGGGTCTGCCATCTTCACGGCATTATACAGGCGTCCGTAGTCATAGGTGTTCAGCATCTTGGGGCGTGCCACCTCATCGGTGAATCCAAAGGTGCCGTTGTATGAGATGCGGGGTGCGCCCTTCTTTCCCTTCTTGGTAGTCACCAAGATAACACCGTTGGCGGCACGGGCACCATACACGGCAGCCGATGCATCCTTGAGCACGGTGATGCTCTCCACCTCAGAGGGATCCAGATTGTTGAAGGCTTCGGCTCCCAGATTCTGGTAGTTGTTGCCCACCTTGACGTCGTTGGGATAGATATAGTTGTCGATAACGAAGAGAGGCTGCTGGGCAGTGGAACCGATGTCACCCATCGAGTTCACGTCGCGGATGCTCAAACGGGCACTCTCGCCGGGGCGTGCTTCACCGCCGCTCACGCTCAATCCGTTCACCAATCCGCTCAGGGTGCTTGCCAGGTTGCCCGAAGCCAGGTCCTGTATCTCTTCCATAGGCACGGTAGCGATAGAACCCGTCAGGTGGGCTTTCTTCTGCGTACCGTAACCTACTACCACGATATCTTCCAGATTCTGTGAATCTTCTTTCAACTGCACCTTGCCTCCGGGTACTACAGTCTTAGAGATGTAGCCGATAAACGAGATGATTACCTTGCTTCCTTCGGGGGCGGAGATGGTGTAGTTACCGTCAAGGTCGGTAATGACACCTACGCCCGATTGGTCGCTCAGGCGTACGGATGCACCGATGATAGGCTCACCTTTTTCATCCACTACGGTGCCTTTTATTGTCTTGTTTTGAGCAAGGGCGGGCAAGGAAATCCATGCCATCACAAGGCTCATGCACAAACTTACAAAAAAACTTCTTTTCATATCTTGTGATTTTTTATTCGTTGTAAGAGATTGGGGTTAGGGAAGCCAGCGTGGGTCACCGGTCTTTCTTGCTATCTGGGTAGAACCGCTGACGGTGAAGTCTCCGTTGGCAGGGTCTTTAAAGCCTGGGTCTTCCTCTATCTGCGTGCCCGAGTTGTCATAAGGAGTGGGGGTGTCAAAGGTGCCGTCAGCTTTCATGTATGTGTTGTTCTCAAAGGTAGCTGTTTCCTGATTGCCTCTTCCGTGGAGGAAACGGCGTGCCACACCCGATGCACTGCAGTTGTAGAAGATGCAGTTTTTCATTACCCAATAGGAGGTTTTCTTTCCTTGGATGCCATTGTAGTTGCCCCACTGCCCTTGTTTGCACACTTCATAGAATGTGCAGTTGGTGTAGTTGATAGAGCATTTGTCCCAGAAAGAAGTGTTACTGATACCCATGCCGCCATATTGCACAAAATACTTCACGTCAATCTCTCCGGTGTTGTACACGGTGGAGTTGCTGATGGTGAGGTCTTTGATAAAACCATTACCCTTGTTTGTCCAAATATAGCCTTGGTCTTTGATGGTGGTCACTGTGGTAGCAAGATGTATCACCGTGTTGTCTATAATCAGAGTGGTGGGAAGCCAGGTCTTTACAGAACTGTCATAGAAAATGTGTGAACGAAGGTTTTCTATGTTACAGCTCATCACTCTGATGGGTGGAGTGACTACAAAGTAGTTGCTGCTTCCTTCTTGCGGTTCAATGGCGGGTGTGGTGCTCATCACCAACAATCCTGCATTGCTTTTGGTGTAGTCAATGTCCAAATACTTCAGCGTGAAACCGTTGGACAGGATGAATCCGGCATCCTCAACCGACATCTCAATCTTGGCATTGTTGCTTTTGCTGTTGGTACGCAGTGTCACCTGGAAAGCACCGAAATCTACCGGTCCCGACATGGTGTATTGGGCACCTGCCTCTAAGTCGAAGTTGAGTTCCTCGCCCAGCTTGTCGGCAGGCAGGGGATTGCTGTCGAAGTAGGCCTTCAAGTCACTGCCTGCGGGAATGGTGGCATAGGTGGGAGTAAAGGTGCTGAAGTTCAGTTCCGTAGTGCTCTCCGCATCCTTGTTGTTGTTCTTGGCGTTACCCAGAGTCTTGATGGTGAGCAGGTAGTTCACATCCTCTTCGCTCTTGAAGGTCACGCTGCAACCGTCCACGATGCTGTCTTTCACAATAGGCTCTTCTGGAATGTCCTTGTTGATTACCGTCACGAGATAACCGCCGGCTCCCTTCACCAGAGGCCATGAAGCAGTACGTGTCTTTCCGTCTGCACTTGCCGTAATGGTGATGTCATCGCTGCTGGGCGAAGTCATCACGGCATTGGTCACATCAGAGACGAACCGCTCGTCTTCATCGAAACCATCTTGCGCACAAGATGCTGCCATCAGTCCGGCAATACCTATGCTACAAGCGGCAAACCACTTGTTGTGCATGGTGCCTTTGGCAAGTTCAATCCATGTTTTTCTGTTCATAAAACGATTGTTAAAGTTCCACAAATATTGATTATTATTATTTTCTTGCAAGTAGGATGTTCTGTCTTAAATCGTCAGCATTATATGAGTAATGACTCTTTTGCAGATGTTTTAGGTTTGCATTTATGCAAATTTAGTAAAATAATTCAAATACATAACGAAAATGAACAAATAATGTAATCAAAAGTTAGTATAAAAAAGACAGTACCAGGTTTTTTCCCTGATACTGTCTTCATTCTTGATGGTCAAGTGATATGTCAGCAACCCTTCCGGGTTGACTTGTCCCTCTTGTCGTACGCTGTTATTTCTTGATGATCTTCTTGGTGGTGCCGTCGGCATATTTCACCAGGTTGATACCCTTTACAGGAGCGCTTACGCGGGCACCGTTGGCGGTGAAGTAGGCAACTGCCTGCTGTGAGCTGGCGGTAGCCACGCTGTTGATGCCGTCTGTGCCGCCTGTGGTGAACTCAAAACCGCTGAAGCCCATCTGGGTGTTCTTGCAGAAGATGTAGTAGGTCTCGCCTGCAGTAGCGGCAAAGGTAAGATATACCCATGCAGCCTGGTTGCCTGCGCCAATCACGAATGCGTCGGTTCCCTCGGTACCTTTGGTGGCAAGGGTGTCTTGAAGTGCCATATAGCCCTTCAAGGGGTTCTCGTCGCTCTCAATCTCCCAGTTCTGACCGTTGATATATCCTGATATGTAGCATTCTGTGCCGTAAACCAGTGCCTTGGCATCGCTTGCCTTGGCTACATAGATGTCTCGGCTACCCTTGTTCACCCATGCACCTACCTTTAGTGTACCTGCCACTTTCGGAGTCAGGGTTACGTAAGTACCGTTCTTGGGCAGACCTGCAGAACCGTCGAATGCATAGTAAGAATCATTCCAATAGGCACGGTATTGTCCAGTACCTACACCATCGGTCATAATCTCTTCCCAGGTTACCTTGTCCAGGTTCACGGGGTTACCTTTTCCTTGTACATAGTAGAAAGGAGCCACAGAGCCGTCTTTACTCAAATCCTTCTTGTTGATTTTTCCCCAGGTGTTGTCCACCTTGGGCTCCAGCGGAGTGGTAGGACCGTCATTATAGCCCGCTACCGGACCTGAGGTGTGTGTACCCTCTACGTTGGCGGTGCTGAACTTCACTACCGACATGGCGGTGGGATCTTCGTTTGCCACATAGTCAGCCTTCAGGGTGCCGTCCTCATTGTTTACATACCAACTCTCCTGTGCATTGGCGCTGATAGCGGCGCAAGCCAGAGCTACTAAAGTAAAAATTTTCTTCATTGTAAATAGTGTTAATAGGTTAAATAATCTTGTTTGGTTTAACGTATAACGTATCAGGCTCCGTTTTGTAACCAATGTGAACCGAAAAAGTTACTTGATGCCGAATTCCGCTTGCTGCTTGTTCACTTCCTCCAGGGTGCGCTGGCGCTCTTCCTCGGTCATCGTGGCGGCAGACGAGGGGACTTTGGTGCGCTGCTCCACCGTTTTCCTGACAGGTACATCGGTGTAGCAGGCAGGCAGTACCGGTGCCACACTCTCGATGGTCAGCGTGTCAGCAGCCGGTGAGTAGGTGCCCTCATAGGCCGACTGTGCCGTAATGGTGATGCTGCCGGGCTTGCCCGTTGCCTGTATCAGCACAGGTGCGCTTCCCCATTCCACAGCCCTTGGGTTAGCCATGATATCATGCCCGTCGCCTACAATGCTTCCTTCGCCCTCTACGGTAAAGCGGATACAGTCTTTTGCCAGCCGTTTCACGTTGCCGTTGTCATCGGTTATCTCAGCCACCACCACGATGAAGTCGCTGCCGTCAGCCACCAGCGGCTTGTCCATCCTGTCGGCACGTAGCCTTATCTTGGTAGAGCGGCGCGACGGCATCTTCTTCTCCGTCACGACCACCTTGCCGTCCTTGATGCCTTCTGCCAGCAGTGACACCCGTTGCCAGTTGCGCTGCTTGTAACTGTACTCGCGAGCCTTCCGAAAATCCCAGAATCCCTTGAACACTACAGGGGCACAGGGTTTGTCGTTGCTGTCGTGCACCACGGGCAGGGTCTCCACCTTGTCACCCTCAAACAGGGTGAGTCTTACGCTGTCGCAATTGGAGAATACGATCACGTCGTTGTCTGAGAACTGTGTCATCTCATGGGCGATGAATACCATGGGAGCCGCCTCCTTATCCTGCGAGCGGAACATCTCATAGGCGTATTTGGGCTGGCGGAATGCATCGTAGATGCCTCCCCAGTAGGGGTCGGGATGATAGCCGCGCTGATGGTCAAAGGGATGCCACTGGCAACCGCCTATGAACTGGCGCTGACCGTGATACATCTCGCCGATGCTGTTGCAAAGTGCCATGGCTTGCATCAGCTGTGGACGCTCTCCCCACGCCCTCGATGCACGGTTGATGTTGTTGTGGGCATACCAGTCGTCCACCATCTCGCCGAACTCGCGGGTAAACACGCACTTGTCTTCCGGCCAGTCACCCTTGCCGATGTTGTCAGCCCAGTCATATACCACATCGTAGTTGTCGCGCACGCCAGCCGACTGCACGTCAGCCACCGCCACGGGTCTGCCGGGGTAGGGGAATTCTTCTTTGGTGATGCGCAGCGCCTCCAGTGCAAAGTCTTCTGGATAGCGTGTCTCGTTGAGGATAGGTTCCCACATCAGCACACTGGGATGATTGCGGTCGCGGCGTATGATAAGGCGCGTGTTCTCGTGCACCCTTTGTCCGAACTCGGGAGCCTTGTTCCAGTACTGCCATCCCGGGGTGGGCACTATCACAAACAGTCCCAGTTCGTCACAGGCATCCATGAACGAGGGGTCCATGGGGTAGTGGGCACAGCGTATGATGGTCATGCCCGCATTGCGCAGGCGCTTGGCATCCCTCCATTGCTGACTGTTGGGCAGGGCGTTGCCCACATAGGCAAAGTCCTGGTGCCTGTTGCCTCCCACCAGCTGGCGGTAGGGCTTGCCGTTGAGCCAGAAGCCGTCTTTCCCCTTGAACTCTGCCTTCCTGATGCCCATCCTCACCATTCCGCCGTCGGCGCACTGCTTGCCCTGCATCACGCTGATTTCTACGCAGTACAGGTAGGGCTGCTCAGGACTCCACAGATGTGCCTGCTTCAAGGTGGTGCCCAACCGCGCGGTTGTACTGCCGCCCTGGGCAATCTTGATGGACTTCTTCATCGTTGCCACCACCTTGCCCGTATGGTCCTTGATGCGTGCCGTTACGACAGGCGTTGCCATACGGTTGCCGTGGTTTGCCACCTCTACATCCACATATACCTCCGCGCTCTTCTCCGAGATGTTTCCGTAGTGTACGAAGACGCCTCCACCAGCCACCTTGCCGGCTTCCAGCGCATCGGTGATGGCCACCTCCGACTTGCCGATGAGCCACACATCTCGGTACATGCCTCCGTGATAGCAGAAATCAAGCGCCGTCTGTTTCTTGCCTGGGGGATAGGTCTTGTCGTCACTGTTGTCGGTCATCACAGCCACCACACACTTGTCACCGGGTTTCACTCCTGCCTCCGTCAGGTTGAGTGTCACGGGCAGGTAACCGCCCAGATGCTCCTTCACCTTCCTGCCGTTCACGTAGAACACCTGCTTACCCATGATGGCTTCGAAGTGCAGACTCACCTCTTTGCCAGCCGTCTCTGCAGGCATGGTGAAATGCTTGCGGTACCATGCTACACCCTGATAGTTGCGGCAACCGCTTGCCTCTGCGGGTTCCAGGCGCACGCTGTGGGGAACGTTGACCACCGTCCAGCTGCTGTCGTCAAAGTCGGCGGCACCCGCTCCTTCAGCATCTCCCAGTAAGAAGCGCCAGCCTTGGTTGAAGTTATATACCAGTCGGCCGCTGTCAGCCGTGGGAAACAGACCTGCCACCGATGGCATGTCTGCCTTCGCCTCTTCGCTGTGGGCGGGTACTGCGAAGCATACGGCAAGCACCATGCCTGCTAAGCGCATGATACCCGCCAGACGTTTCGCCATACCGTTGTTCCATTGGTTGGATAATGTGTATTTCATTTTGTTCCTTTTATTTGTCTTTCCACAAGTTCTGTCCGTGCTCGTCTTGGTGTGAGGCATCCGCCCCCTGTGCCCCGCCTATTCGGGAATCACCTCCACGTGCTTGATTCTCTGTCTTCTCCAGGTGTAGATGCAGTGCAGATGGCCGTCGGCAGTCTGGATGATGGAGGGATAGGAATACTGGCTGATGGGCGAGTCTTCCAGCGTAATCCAGTGCTTCCAGTTCTCGCCGTCTTCCGAGATCATCAACGACAGCGGCGTGCGCACGCCCTTGCCGTTCTTGATGCCGTGGGGAATGGGACGGTCGTTGCATATCATCACATGCCTGCCGTCCTTCATGGTCACGGCATCCAGTCCGCTGTTGTTGTTGGGCGTCTCTATGAGTTTCAGCTTGCTCCAGGTCTCGCCGTTGTCACTGCTGTAGGTGATGCCTATATGTTCGCTGCGGGTGCGTGCCACGGCAGCCAGCCGTCCGTCCTTCAGTTTCAGGATGGCAGGCTGTATCGCCAGCACTCCCTTGTCAGCCTCCACATAGTCGCTCCTCTTCCACGTCTTCCCCTGGTCGTCGGAGTATTCGAAATACAGTCTCCATCCGCCTTTCTCGATACTGGTAGGCGCGATGAGCCTGCCGTTGTTCACGATGGGTTTGTTCTTCACCGGACCCAGATAGTCGGTCTGCAGCACGGTGCGTGGTGCCCAGGTCTTGCCGCCGTTGGTAGAGCGTGTCATCCATCCTGTCCAGTCAGCCACGTTGTTGCCTATCTTGAAGTAAATCTCCAGGTCTCCGCTCTTGGGCTGCTCGTAGATCACGGGGTTCCAGCACGCCTTGCGCTGGTAACCCTCGGGGTTCTTTGCCACCTTCTTGTCGAAGATAGGTCCCACCTTGGCGGCAGCGTTGGTGCTGTCGATGCCCGACAGTCCCGCCAGGGCAGCCTCTGCCGAACCCGTTTTGAACACACCGTCAGCCACCAGTTGAGGCTCCAGCCAGTCTTTGCTTCCCTTGGGCTTCTTGCTGATCCATATACACACGTCAGGATTGCGCTCCTTGGTGCCTCCGAAGTAGGTGGCTATCAGGTCGCCTTTCTTCGTCTCCGTAATGGTGGCGGAGTGACACTCGGGGAAGGAGGTCTCTGTATAGAGGAATTCGTCGGTCACGATGGCAGGATGCTTTTTGGGCAACGGTTCCTGCAGGTCATACACACCCGAACCCAGTTCCCTTGTCTTGCCGTCGGGCAGGGTCAGGGTGGCATGGGTGTTGGCAGGAATCTCCACGTGCCAATGCAGCATACCGTTCTTCTTCTTCCAGCGGCTCACGATAGTGCCGTAGATGCTTTTGTACGAGCCGTTGATGTCGTCAATTTCATCCACACTGAAGTCGGGCTTCAGCACGATGTGCTTGAATCCCGGTTCTGCCTTGTCATACTGGATGCCGGCGAGCGACTCGAATACCCAGGTCATCAGGTCGCCCAACAGCATCACATGGTTGCCGCTGTTCATCTTCGGACTGGCGGTATCACCGTTCCAGAGCTCCCAGATGGTGGTGGCACCATGTTCCGCCATATAGCCCCACGACGGGTATTTGTTGTTGGTGGCAAGCAGCCAGGCAATGTCGCCCCTGCCCATCTGTGTCAGCGAGTTCATCAGCCATTGCACGCCAATCACGCCACACGAAATCTGTCCCTTGTTGTCGGTGATGATGCCCTTGATGATGTTCTTCTCCACCTCGCGGCGCACATATTCGTCCTTTGTCATGCCGAAAGCCCATGGCAACAGGTTGGCAGTCACCGTATTGTTGCCGTAGAAGGTGCTGTCGGGATAGAGCAGGTGGTTTTCCACCTCTGCCGTTCCCGGATTCTTGGTCAGAAACTTGTCATTGAACGCCTTCTTCACCCTTTCCGCCTCTTGGGCAAAGGTAGTGGCGTCGTCGTTCAGTCCCAGCAGTGTGGCAAAGCGCACCATCATCCTGTTCAGATAGTAGTAGTAAGCCGTGGCAATGAGCGTGCCATCGGTCCTGCGCTTCGGGTCCTGACTGTGTATCATGGTCATCTCCTCGGGCGGTACGCACCAGTCGCCGTATTTGTCGCGGGGCATGATGCCGTCTTTGCCGTATTGGTATTTCAGGTGCTGTAGCCAGCGCTTCACCGCCGGATAGTACCTCTGCAGGGGTTGCTTGTCGCCATATTGGTTCAGCATCATCTCCAGACTGAAGGGCAGTGCCGCAGGCCAGGTCACATTGTCGCTGTAGTAGTTCCAGTAGGCAGGAGCTACATCGGGAATACAGCCGTCCTCGCGCTGTGCCTCGGTGATGTCGCGCGCCCATTTGGCATAGAGCATGTTGTTGTCAAATACGTATGCCTCACCCATACAACCCTTGGTGCGGTCGCCCAGCCAAGGCTGTCGCTCGTCACGCTGCGGACAGTCCACAGGCATCCCCTTGTAGTTGTCCAGGATGCCCCATACGGCGTTCTCATATACCTGGTTCAGCAGCTTGTTGGATGAACTGAAGAAGCCTGTCTGTGCCATCTCGTCGCTCACCACCTCACCAGTCACGTCGGCATCCGTCAGAGCCTTCACTCCGCTGATCTCCGCATAGCGGAATCCGTGGTACGAGAATACCGGACTCCACCACTTGCCTTCTTCCTTGCCATTGGCGATATAGTAGTCGGTAGAAAGCGCGTTGCGCAGGTTCACGCGGTACAACTGTCCTGCGCTGTCCAGTTTCTCGGCATATCTGATGGTCACGGTGTCTCCGCTCTGCAGTTGTGACATACGCGTCTTCACCCAACCGGCGATGTTCTGTCCGAAATCCACAATCACCTTGTCGCCTTTCCTGCTCACGATGGTGCCCTTCATGGTCTTCACTACCTTCATGCCCTCCATCATCTCTCCGCGCAGGGTTCCCAAGGGGATGCCCATGCGTTCTGCTTCCATCCACTGCTTGTCGTCATAGTGGGGCAGGGTCCATGCTCCCCACTCCTTGCGTGCATCGTATAACTCCCCGTCATACTCGTTGTTGGAGCGCAGTGCGCCATCCACGTTCATCTTCCATTTCGAGTCGGTGGCGATGGTCTTCTTCGTTCCGTCGGCAAACTCCACCATCAGGTTGGCACGCAGTCTGGGATAACCGAAATTGGTAATCTTATAAGGTTTCTTCTTCTGCTGCATGGTGTAGAACCTGCCGTTGCCCAGCACCACACCGATGGCATTCTCCTTGTCCAGCATCTCGGTCACGTCGTATGCGTTGTACAATACGGTGCGCCTGTAGTCGGTGGGAGAGGGGGCCAATACCCTGTCGCCCACTTTCTTTCCGTTGATGTATGCCTCGTACAGTCCCAGTCCGCTGATGTACAGGGTGGCACGCTTTACGGTCTTGTCCAGTTGGAACTCTTTTCTCAGGTAGCGTGAACTCAGTTGGCTGTGCACGTCCTCCACATCCCAAGGCATGGCTTGGTCCAGTCCTATCCACTGTCCGCTCCAGTCAGCCTCGTTCAGCAGTCCCACGTTCCACAGAGCCACCTCGCTCCAGTCAGAAGCCCCCTGTGTGGTCTCCACCTTCACCCGCCAGTAGCAGCGGGTATTGCTGCGTAGCGGTTTTCCCGCATAGGTCACCCATTGCGACTGGTCGCCTTTAATTTCTGCGGTCCACAGGTCACCCTGCAGCTGCATCGCCTTTTCTCGTGTCGAAGCCACGATGATGCTACACGACAGCTGCGTCACGTTCTTCCTGTCCGACTGTATCATCCATCCCAAGCGTGGGGTGGGGGTGTCGATGCTCATGGGCGCCGCCATCCTCTCCGTCTTCAGTTCGGTCACGCTCACGGGCGCCGCCGCTTTGTTCTTCGCCTTGGTCTTTGCGTCTAGCGGAAGGGCTGTCACAAGAAACAGTAAAACGAGGATGGCACATTGCTGCCAATGTGCCCCCCTCGTATGGATATGGAATGTTGTCTGTGGTTTCATTGCTTTTCCGGTATGATGGTATCGTTTTTACTCAGGTACTTCTTGTCTGCGTCGATGGCGATGAGCACCCTGTCAGACCCGTTCATGTAAGGTGCGTCATAAGAGAAGGTATGCACCTTGCTGTCCATCTCTCCGAGATAGGTCAGCGTGCCGTTGGCGGGATTCATCCACCACACGTTCTTCTTCTTGCCGCTGATCTTGCCCAGGTCGATGTCCATGGGTCTGCCACTGTAGTTGTACACCAGCAGGTAGTCTTTGCCTCGGGTGGCGATATTGCGGTCGTAGCGCTCGCCGTTGGTGCCTGCTATCACGCTCTGGTCAGCCACTCCTTCAGTAAAGGGCAGGTTGAGCATCAGCCATTTCAGGTATTTCATCTGGTTGTAGCCGGGGTCTTTCATTGCCTCCCACCAGGGTTTCTCCGCACCGAACGAGGCGTTGAGTCCCGGACGTATGAACTGCATCACCGAGTTGTGCCCGTAGGTATGGCCGAAGCATCCGCCGAACACCGCCCAGTAGGCATAGCGGCGCACGTCATAGTCCATCCAGCGCTGTTCGTCAAACTCGTGCAGTCCTTGGGGGATATCCTCATACGAAGGCTCACCGTCGATGACAGGGCGTAGCGGCTTCTTCTCGAAACTCATGTCCACATAGCGCCAGTTGTCCTCCTCGGTGTTGTCCTTGATGGTATAGTCGCCGTCACCCCTGCGCTGTCCGTAGCGACGGTGCCCGCTCTGGAACATGTTGAAGTCCATCCATTCGCGGTCGTTGAACCACCATGCAGAGGTGGTCCTTCCTCTCGGATGGAAGGTCATGATATGGTTGTTGTCAATCTTCCGGATGGCCCTTGCCATGGCGTCCCATACCTCGGGCGACTTGTCACCGCGGATGTCGCCGCCGATCATCCAGATGATGTTGGGACAGTCCTTGTATCTCTGTGCCAGGAACTTGCCCAGAGCCTCCGCCTTCTTCACGTCCATGTATTTCAGCATGGAACCCCAGATGCAGTCCATGGCGATGTAGATGCCGTTCTGCTCCGCCACCTGCACGATGTAGTCCAGGTGTTCCCAGTAGCCGTACACGCCGGGCTTGCTCACCTTGCTGAAGTCAAACTCCATGTTGTTCGCCTGGTGTCCGTACACGTTGAAGGTAGGTATGGCGTTGAGCACCTGTATCTGCTCCACGTTATATCCCGCCTCACGGTCCTTCATCAGGAAGTACTCCGCCTCCTCCCTGTTCAGCCTTTCGGGCAGCAGCCATGCCGTATTGCCCAACCAGAAGAAGGGGGTGCCGTTCTCGTGAACGATGTACAGGTTGTTGTCAGAAACCTTCAGTTTTCCGTTGCTCCAAGGTTTATACACACTCTTTGCCTCGATAGCATTCATTGTAAACAGTGCCAGCAGTGTGGCGATAGTCCATTTGTATCTCATAGTATTTGGTTATTTAGCGTGGATAGTAATCACCTGTCCCTTTTGGGTGGGGATGTCATACAGGTATGTCTTTTCGGGCAGAGCCCATGGGTCGAGCGCCTCGGGGTGGTTGATCTGCTGCTTCACTCCCTGCGGCACGCCGTACAGCGTATTGGTATTCTCTCCCTTCGCCCTCTTCAGTCCTTTCAACGGCACGGCAGAGCGTATTCTTAGGTTGCCGCCCAGGGTGGAGGTAATGGTGGCTGCGGTCACCTTTCCATGGTCCCACTTGATGTCCGCCTCGAATCCCCCTCGTGCTTTCAGTCCCTTCACTTCACCTTTCTCCCAGGCGTCGGGCAGGGCAGGCAACAGATATACAAACCCGTCGTGGCTCTGCAGCAGCATCTCGGCGATACCGGCACTGCAACCGAAGTTGCCGTCAATCTGGAAGGGCGGATGCGCGTCAAACAGGTTGGGGTAGGTGCCCCCCTTCTTCTTCTCGTTCCTCACCAGGGTCAACTGGTCGCCTATCAGTTTCCAGGAGTGGTTGCCGTCGAGCAACCTTGCCCACAGACACACCTTCCAGCCCATGCTCCATCCCGTAGAGGGGTCTCCGCGGTTGATGAGCGAGCGCCGAGCAGCCGATGTGAGCTGCGGGGTACGGAAGGGCGAGATCTGGTTGCTGGGATAGAGGGCATACAGATGCGATACATGACGGTGTACATCCTCCGGATTGTCCCAGTCGTCCATCCATTCCTGCAACTGTCCCCAGCGTCCTGTCTGCAGGGGCACCAGCGCCTCTAAGGTCTGCTTCAGACTGTCGTTCAGTGTGCTCTGTATCCCCAGTATGCCCGCAGCCTCGATCACATGACTGTACAGGTCGTGTATCAGTTCGTTGTCCATGGTCACTCCCGCCGCCGTGGTGGCGTTGTAGGGATGCTGGTTCTCGGGCGAAAGACTCGGACATATCACCCTGTTGCCCGTCACGGGATGGGTCACCATGATCTGGTTGATAAACCGTGCCGCATTCTCCATGATGGGGTAGAATTTCCTCAAGAAATCCTTGTCGCCCGTATAGAGCCAGTGCTCCCACACATGCTGGCCCATCCAAGCCCCGCCTGTGGGCCACAGTCCCGAGGGAGCCTTATCGATGGCACCCGTCACGCGCCAGATGTCCGTATTGTGGTGCAACACCCATCCGTCGGCGCCGTACATGATGCGTGCCGACTGCCTACCCGTTTCGCTCACGTCCTCGATGAGCGACATCAGCGGTTCGGTCAGTTCCGATAGGTTGGTCACCTCGGCAGGCCAGTAGTTCATCTCTAAGTTGATGTTACACGTATATTTGCTGTCCCATGAAGGCAGCATCTTGTCGTTCCAGATACCCTGCAGTGTAGGCGGTTGACAACCCGGTTGCGAGGTGCAGATCAGCAGGTAGCGGCCGAACTGGAAGTAGAGTTCCGCCAGATGCAGGTCGTTGTTCTCCTTGAAGGCAGCCACCCTGCGGTCGGTCGTCAGATGCGCGTAGCGGTCAGCACCCAGGTCCAGCTTCACCCGGTCGTACTGCGCCTTGTATTTCTCCACATGCTTCCGCTTCAGCGCCTCAAAGGTCTGTGCCGAAGCCTGTTTCAGGGCAGCGTCAGACACGATGGTGTCGTTGCCGCTGATATCGTCGTAGTGCCTGAAGTTGGTGGCGATGGTCAGCAGTATCACCGCCTCGTCAGCCCCCGTAATCTGCATTACACCATCGCGGTACACCGCCTTACCGCCCTTGAGCAGTGCCTTCGCCCTGCCCGTGAAGTTCACCTTGCCCTTCAGTCCCTCGTGCCATCCGCTCGTGCCGCTCAGCACTATCTGGTTATCCTCGGTCCTGATCACGGCATCCTGCTGCGGTGTAGTGAGATGCGCGTTGCAGGTAATCATTCCCCGCTTGCTTGCCGTCAGTCTTATGGCAATCACATTCTCTGCCAGCGAGGCGATATACTCCCTCTTGTACGTCACCCCCCCGGCAGTAAAGGTGGTGATGGCGCGAGCCGAGTCGATGCTCAGTTCACGGTAGTAGTCCTTGTACTCACCCAATGCCGGAAAACTCACATACAGGTCGCCGAAAGGCTGGTAGGGCATGCCCGAGTTGGTTTGCGCCTGCACATGGCGTGTCGCCATGTCCTGCGCCTCCTTGTACTTGCCCTGCCACACCAGTTCCCTCACCTTGGGCAGGTACTCCAGTGCCTCTGGGTTGGCGTTGTTGTTGGGCCTTCCAGCCCAGATGGTCTCCTCGTTCAGTTGCAACCGTTCGGTGGCAGGTGTGCCGTAGATCATGGCACCCAGTTTGCCGTTGCCAATGGGCAGAGCCTCTGTCCAGGTGTTTGCCGGCTGGTCATACCACAGCAGGTGCTGCTGTGCCTTCGCCGTGCAGGGCAGTCCTGTCAGCAGTGCTGTCCACAGGATGCCGTGTAGGATAGTCTTTTTCATCAGTCATTAGAATTTAGGGGCTTTCAGTGCGCTCTCGTCCTCAACGGTCACCTTACTCTCGTCCAGCTTCTTCTCATCCAGTCCGAAGGTGTCGATAAAGAAGCGGTAAACAGCGTTGCGCTTGTTGTCGCCGAAGTCGTGCCTTTCGTCGGGCAGGTGTATGTTGCCCACCTTGTCGGCAGCACCGTAGAAGCCGTAGATACGTTGCAGATAGGGATATTCCAGTTCGGGGGTCGTAGAGGTCCAGTCACCTCCGTCGCTCACCACCATCATCGGTTTGGGAGCGAACAGGGCAGCCAGTTCCGCATTGCAGGTACCACCGCCTGCGAGCTGTATGGGCATACCGCTCTCGCAGGGACATCCGCCGTCAAACCATGACGACATGCTCACCACGGGGTTGGCAGCCGTATAGCGGTCGTCGAGCACGGTGAGCAGAACCGCCTGCGTCCCTCCGCCCGAACCTCCGTTCACGCCGATGCGCAGCGTGTCCACGTCCTTGCGCTTGATCATGTGGTCCAGAATCACGATACCGTTGAGTGCCTGCATCACGTGAGCCTCGGCAGTCTGGTGCGCCTCCTTGCCCACCTCGTCAGCCGATTCTCCCCAGCCCCACAGGTCATAGTCTACGCAGATGGCGCCCATGCGTGCCAGGGTGGCAAGCCTCAGTTGCTGCACCTTGCCGTACCTGCCGTTGGAGAAATGGCCGTTGGGACAGATGATCAGCGGATGCCTGCCCTTGCCCGTCGGGGCATAGACCGATCCGCATACCGTGTGCCCGTTCACCGTCTTCAGCCGGAAGTTCTGCACCGTATATCCGTCAAACTTTCTCACTTTCGAGTATTTGGGCGCCTCGGTGGAGCATTGTGCCAGCAGCGGGTCGATGCCCAGCCGCTCTCTCACCTCCTTTTTCAGTACGGTGCGCCTTGCCTCCCACGAAGCCCTGTCCTGGTAGAGTCCCGACAGGTAGCCTATCAGTTTCTTGCCGTCCTCTGGCAACCTGCGCGGATACTCGTACGGCTTTATCTTGTAGTACTTGTCGTTCTGCTTCACCGGTTTGAAGTCAAAGGGCGACAGGATGTTTGTCAACGTCTCCTCGATGGAGTAGGGACGGATGCGGAAGTCGGCGTATGCCAGTTTCAGTCCTGTGGTATCCACATTGTATTTCAGCTTCACCTGGAACCGCTTCGCCACCTCGTCCAGCACCTCTCCCAAGGGTCGGGTGTATCTGTCTTCAAAGCATTGCGCATTGGCACCCATCGTAGCCGTCAGCGCTAATGAAAGGATCCATTTTCTCAAGGTCATTGTCTTTTCCGATTTGAGATTGATAGAATTGTCAGTTGCCTTTGCCTCCTTCGTACTTCAGGATGCCGAGACCGTCACGCTGCGCCACCTTCCTGCCGTTCACCAGCAGCACCAGTCCCTTGCCCTGGTGGTAATGGGTACCGCTCTCGTCGTAGATGATGGTGAGGTGGTTGCCGCGGTAGCTCACGTTGTCCAGACAGAAGTGCGTCCAGGTACCCTCAGGCACCAGGGGATTCACCACGATGCTGCCGTCCGCCTGCGGGCGCAGACCCACGATGCCCGTTATCACCAGGTCGTTGAAGGTAGAGTGATTGTAGTACCTGCTGCGCTCGCGGTCGCCCATCAGCCAGGCACCGTTGGTCTCGTCCAGGTATTCTCCGATATAGGGTCTTCCGCGGTGGTGCATGCTCTCCGCATACAGCTTCATCTGCTTGAAGAAGGTGGCCTTGCTGGTCTGCGGCTCACTGCTGTTGTTCAGATGGTTCGCCATGGCAGTCAGCGTCTGACTGCTGGCAAAGGGCCATACCGCACCGTCCCATTCGCAGGTGCCCGTGCCGTGCGAGCGGAACAGCGGGTGCCGCCTCTCCGCGGTGGTCAGTCCGTAGGGGGCAGAGAAACCCTTCTCGTCGTCCACCTGCTTCCATGCCACGTCAAACCTGCTGTCGTCGGTCAGGTTGAAGTACCAGGGGATGTAGCCTATCGCCTCCCTTGCCGCAGCCAGGGTGTCTCCCCGGCGTGTCTCGAAGAAGTTGTCCTTCTCGCTCCACAGCATGGTCTGCACCAGCGTCCTCATCTCCTTGGCATCCTCTGCATACCTGCGAGCCTTTTCCTCGTTGCCCGCCAGCAGCGAGATGTCGTGCAGCGCCTGTGCGTTGCCGAACATATAGCTGTTGATGGTAGGCCGTGCGTATTTCTTCTTCCTGCCTCCGCTGATGCTCTCCTCCATGCCGTCCTGCACATCGCCCTGCCAGTACAGTCCGTTGTCCAGGCGGTGGGTGGTCTTCCAGCGCTCATACTCCTCCTCCAGTGCCGGCGTCAAGGCAAGCAGGAAGGGCAGGTCGCCCTGCACCTTGTATGCCTCGTAGATAGCGGCAGGGTTCCACGAGCTGAATCTCTCCATCTTCTGCATCGCCTTGCCGTCGTTGCCGTGGTACCAGGTGTTCAGTATCTGGTGCAGGTAGGTGGTGTCTCTCAGCCAGCGGCTCTCCATCACGTGGTGGCCGATGGCACAGGCTATCAGGTTGTACCTGTCGGCATACGAGCGCTGCACCAGAAACTCCGTCATTCCCCATCCCACAGGCGTGCGCTTCAGGTGCTTGCGCAGTGTCCACCAGCGGTAGTAGTACATCTGTTCAAAATCCTTGTCGTCACAGCTGAACAGCGGTATGTTGCGGCTCATCCATTCCGACGAGGCGCTGTTGGGTATGTCGGTCACTATGTTCTCGTCCTCCATGGTGTTGAAGTGCTGGGCATAGTGGGCGAAATCGTCGTAGCGCAGTACCGCTGCCGTGTTGTCGGCATCTGCCGAAGCAGTTGTCACGTTGGCGATGCAGAACTGTGCCGGTGCATCCTCCTCGTCGGCACGCGGCATGTCCTCTGTCTGATCGGCAGGTGTCTCGATGCCGGGGTAGTCAAACAGCGGACCCGTTCGGAACACGATGCGGGTGATGCTCTTCACCGGCGTGTCAAACATCCTCGATGCCGCCTTCTTGCCGTCCACATAGTAGGTGCCCGTATGTCCGTCCACCGAGAGGCGTGCCTCCACATGGTAGGTCTTGCCACCCTCGTAGTTCTTCACCATCCCGCCGTAGCGTGCGCCGCCCTTCACCTTCATGGTAGCCTGGTTGTCCAGCACGATGCGTGCGCACATGTTGCCGTTGTCATCGAGGAACTCGATATGCAGCTCCCCGCGGTCGTTCTGCATAGGCATCACGTCAAACGCCACCGTCAGTTCCTTGGTGGCAGGTATCAGCCTCTCCACCTTGGCATAGTCGTACGGGTCCTTGTCCGCCAGTTTCAGCCATTTTCCCTCCAGAGTCACGGGAGCCCACAGCGGCGAATAGATGTTCCAGTCGGTCATGTCCGCCAGTTTGCCGTATCTTTCGAACCCTCCTTGTGCGTGTGTGGTGGCTTGGAGCGTCACAGGCACCGGAATGCGCGACACCCACATGTCCTCCTTGTTGTTGCTGTAGGTCACCCACAGGTCACCGTCGGGCGGCGTGCCGTTGCCCTCCAGTATGCCGCGCGTATATTGCGGTCCGAAGCTCTTGTACAGTCCGTAGTGGCGTTCGGGTGTCACCTCCCCGTTCACTAAGTTCAGCGTAGTGTATTCCAGTCCGTCCTTGCTCAGCGAGATGGCGAGCGGCCAGCGGTATTCCGCCGGGTTATACACGGTAGCATAGGTGCCGTCGCTCAGGCGCTGTCCCCATATCTTCGCATTCGAGTTCACAAAACCGTGCGCCCTCTTCACCGGTTCCCTCCAGGTGTTTCCCCCGTCATAGCTCATGCTGGTCAGCGCATGCTTCCACAGCGCCACCTTGCGTCCGTCGGGCAGGGTATATCCGCTGAACGCCTTGTAGGGAGTCTTCAGCGGCAGCAGTTCGTCGCCCCTGTCAGCCTCTTCCGCCCATTGCATACGGTACATCGGGTCTGCCAGTATCTCGTCACAAGCCTTCACAAAAGCCTTGTCCTTCGCCTTCTTGTAGTAGGGGAAATCGGTGTTCTTCTCGTTGAATCCGTGGTTGTAGTAGATGAAGTAGATAGGTCCGAAACTGCCGTCCGCCTTCACCTCGCGCACCACACGCCCGATGCCGTTGCCGTCGTTGGGGTCGTCTTTGGCAGTCAGTGCGATGCCGTAGTTGCCCGTGGCAATCAGTCTGCCCTGCTTCGACACATACCATCCCACGCGCTGGTGCATGATGGCCTTCAGGTCTTTCGCCACAGCCCCCGGCCATGTCGGTTTGGTCAGTCCGTCGGGAACGTTATATTCGGGAAACAGCTCCACAGGTTCCGTCCACGAATAGCCGTCGGCAGAAGTCTGCATCATCGTTTTTCCCGGCGGTTCGTGCTCGCTGCGCGGGTCGGTAAGGTAGTGCATGTAGAACTTCCCGTTCCAGTACGCCATCATGGGCTGGTGGTTGTAGAGCCATCCCGTGGCGCCCCTCATCGTTTGTATGCTGTGCACGCCCACCACGGGAGCCAGTCCTCCGTCGTGCCGTGCCGGTGTGGCAATCACGCTGCCCGTATAGTGCACCGCGTCGGTGTTGTATTTCTTCAGGTTCTCCACTATCTCTTCCGAAGCCATGAACACCGTGCCGTGCTTGTGTCCCACGGGGAATTTCACCGCTCCCGTCTGGTCCTGGAACGTCTTGAAGTCCTTGGTTCGGTGCGCCCCGTAGATCTTGCGGCGGTAAGAGTCATAATAGATATAGTACCAGCCGTTGACATAGGCGGTGGAAGGTCCCTCGGTGAAGCTCTCGGTAAAAGGCTCCGACGCCTCGCTCCACGGACCGTAGGGCGACGAGGCGAAAGCCACCTTGATATTGCGCTGCTTGCGTGTATTGTCCTTGAGCACCATCACATAGTCCTTGTTGCCCCGTTTCACCAGGGTGGCGTCGATGCTGCTGAATCCCGGTTCTATCAGCAGTTTCGCCTTGCTGAAGGTCTTGAAGTCCTTGGTCACGGTATAGTACAGCCGGTGGTTGTTCTTGTGCTCCTCTAGTCCGTCGGGGAACTTGCCGGGGATGCACGATGCCCAGATAATCATGTACTGCTTCTTCACATCGTCGTAGAACAGCTCCGGTGCCCATACGTTCACGGTAGTCGGGTCGTCCATCACGGTGATGAAACGCTCCTTGCTCCAGTGTATCAGGTCTTTGGAACAGGCATATCCAAATCCCTTATCGCCCCGCCAGCTTGAGGTCCATACCAAGTGGAACGTGCCGTCGGGTCCCTTCACGATAGAGGGGTCGCGCATCACCTTCTGGTTGCCCACCTCCGGTTTCAGAAAGCAGCCTGTGATGCTGTCCCATTTCAGTCCGTCATAACTGTAGATAAACCTTAGTCCCTCGTCGGCAGGTTCATGGAAGGAGGTAGATACATAGATGTCTTTCGCCTGTACGCTTCCTGCGAGCATGCTACACAGCATGGCAACAGCCGCCACCGCTTTTCTTCTCAGTATGTTTTTCATTGGCAAATGTTTTTCATTGTCAGTGCCTTCGGGCACGTTTCCTTTACTTGAATGACGTGTTTTAGGTAGCTTTGTAATCAATTCCGCCCCCGCACTCCCCAGAGTGCAGCAACAGATTGTCGCCACAAATTTAATGTTTTTTGTTGTATTCCAAGTCAACACACGCAGATATTTCACAAAAAAGGTCATCAAGCGCACACTCTCTAACGGCTTTCTGATTGAATTCGGATGGGAAAATGTTTGGAAGAAAGAGAAACTTGCCGTATCTTTTTCCCCGGTAAATCATAAGATACAAGTATTATGGGAACAGACTCAACAATGCTAAGCCCGGCAGAGGTAACGATAAAGGTAACGGATATGTCTGTGGCAAAAGATATAAGCCGACTTTTAAAAAGGGTTAGTGGCATAACGAATATCAGGGTGAAAAGAAGTCCTTCATTGATTCCAGCTATTGCCAACCGTATCCAAGAGGAGTTTCAGAACGAAAGTTACGAAGTGTCTATGGATGCTTTGAGCAGTGGCGGTTACGACATCTCCATTACCAAAGGAGGTGTTTTCAAGGCTGTACTCGGAATGAAGACAGCCCTAAAGGTGACACTTCTCCCTCAAGACAGTAATATCCACTTTGAGGCAGGAGTCGGCATCTGGGGGCAGCA
>CALZXH010000015.1 GCA_945830055.1 uncultured Prevotella sp. | reverse complement strand
TCTCTTCCTGCAATTCACGCAGCGCACCCTCCTCGGCACTCTCGTCCATCTTCATGAAACCGCCAGGGAAAGCCCACCGCCCCTTGTAGGGTTCAATTCCTCGCTGCACCAACAGCACCCTCAACTTAGTACCATCAAAACTAAAGATGACACAGTCAGTCGTAACACTCGGATGAGGGTACTTATAGCAGTACTTCAACTCTTCAACAGTCTCGTTTGTCTTGTCCATAATATCACTTGTGTTATATTTACGCCACAACCGAAGCTCGAAGCAAGAGCAGAGACAAAGCTCGCTTTGGCTATGCCTTGCAAGGAGGAGGAAGAACGCAGTTCAAAGGTAATGTGTTTATTTTGAACACCAAAACATTTTAGCGTAAAAATTACACAAACAAAGATTATTCATCTTGTATCGAACAGCTCATGACTATTCTGTCCTTGAAATGCGCATCGCATCAGACCTGTTCTGCCTCATATTCGAGTTCACAAGTCAAACATCCATTTGGTTATTAGCAGAAAAAAATCCTGCCAGAAAACTCTGACAGGATCTTTTTATTGTGATACTATTATCAGTAACAGATTACTTTACAAGTACCTTCTTGCCGTTGACAATATTGATACCCTTAACCAGACGGCCAACCTTCATACCACCGAGGGTATAAACAGCCTCTGAATTCTTAGCTTTCACAGTCACATTGCTGATACCTGTAGAAGTATCTACCGTGAAGGTCAGAACGATAGTATCGTTTGTACGTGCGCCAGAGAAGAGAGGATCAACATCTGTGTAGTACTTGTCGAAGATGACACCTGCGGGAATCTCGATGGTGTAAACACCACTCTCTGTAAGGGTCTCACTGAGGAGAACAACCACATCATTTCCGTAAGGCTCGGTAGCCCAGTCAAGAGTAGCGGTAGCAACCTCTGCTCCATCCTTGGTTACAGACAGTTCGGCACCATCCAGGAAGCCGCCTACAGGAGCGGTCATAAATACGGTCACGTCTTTCAGGCTGTTTACAGAAGAGCCATTCTCAGGAGTTACAGCAGCCACCTCGAAGAGACCCACTTTGTAGGTCAACTCGAATGCATCGTTGCTACGGGCGCCAGACATGATAGGATCTACATCGTTGTAGTACTTGTCGAAGATGACACCTGCGGGGAACTCGATGGTATATTTGCCATACTCTTCAAGGGTGGTGTCGAAGGTAACGCGAACATCGTTGCCATAAGGCTCGGTAGCCCAGTCAAGAGTAGCGGTAGCAACCACGTCGCCATCCCTCTTCACATTCAGTTTGGCGCCATCCAGGAAGCCACCTACACGGTCGCTCATGAATACGGTAACCTCTTTCAGACTCGTTGCCACTTCCTCGATAGAAGGAGAAACAGTTGTTACCTCGAAAGAACCGACATTATAGGTCAACTCGAATGCCTCGTTGCCAGTAGCACCGGTCATGGCAGCATCCTCACCGTTGTAGTACTTGTCGAAGATGATACCCTCGGGAATCACGATGGTATATCTGCCATACTCGGTAATCTCGTCAGCGAGTGTGATGGTAGCCTCGTTGGCGTTGGTGTTCAGGATATCGATGGTAGCGGTAGTGTAAGCCTCCTCGGTATCACCGTCCTTGTAAACATTCAGTTTAGCACCATCCAATACGCCACCTACACGGTCGCTCATGAATACGGTAACCTCCTTGAGAGACTCAAGTGCCTCGTCTGTTGCAGGAAGAACAGAAACAGGAGCAAAAGTACCCACCTTGTAGGTCAACTCGAATGCCTCGTTGCCAGTAGCACCGGTCATGGCAGCATCCTCACCGTTGTAGTACTTGTCGAAGATGATACCCTCGGGAATCACGATGGTATATCTGCCATACTCGGTAATCTCGTCAGCGAGTGTGATGGTAGCCTCGTTGGCGTTGGTGTTCAGGATATCGATGGTAGCGGTAGTGTAAGCCTCCTCGGTATCACCGTCCTTGTAAACATTCAGTTTAGCACCATCCAATACGCCACCTACACGGTCGCTCATGAATACGGTAACCTCCTTGAGAGACTCAAGTGCCTCGTCTGTTGCAGGAAGAACAGAAACAGGAGCAAAAGTACCCACCTTGTAGGTCAACTCGAATGCCTCGTTGCCAGTAGCACCGGTCATGGCAGCATCCTCACCGTTGTAGTACTTGTCGAAGATGATACCCTCGGGAATCACGATGGTATATCTGCCATACTCGGTAATCTCGTCAGCGAGTGTGATGGTAGCCTCGTTGGCGTTGGTGTTCAGGATATCGATGGTAGCGGTAGTGTAAGCCTCCTCGGTATCACCGTCCTTGTAAACATTCAGTTTAGCACCATCCAATACGCCACCTACACGGTCGCTCATGAATACGGTAACCTCCTTGAGAGACTCAAGTGCCTCGTCTGTTGCAGGAAGAACAGAAACAGGAGCAAAAGTACCCACCTTGTAGGTCAACTCGAATGCCTCGTTGCCAGTAGCACCGGTCATGGCAGCATCCTCACCGTTGTAGTACTTGTCGAAGATGATACCCTCGGGAATCACGATGGTATATCTGCCATACTCGGTAATCTCGTCAGCGAGTGTGATGGTAGCCTCGTTGGCGTTGGTGTTCAGGATATCGATGGTAGCGGTAGTGTAAGCCTCCTCGGTATCACCGTCCTTGTAAACATTCAGTTTAGCACCATCCAATACGCCACCTACACGGTCGCTCATGAATACGGTAACCTCCTTGAGAGACTCAAGTGCCTCGTCTGTTGCAGGAAGAACAGAAACAGGAGCAAAAGTACCCACCTTGTAGGTCAACTCGAATGCCTCGTTGCCACGTGCGCCAGAGAAGATAGGATCAACATCTGTGTAGTACTTGTCGAAGATTACACCGGCGGGGAACTCGATAGTATATTTGCCATACTCCTCGAGGGTGGTGTCGAAGGTAACGCGAACATCGTTGCCATAAGGCTCGGTAGCCCAGTCAAGAGTAGCGGTGGTATAAGCCTCCTCGGTATCACCATCCTTGTAAACGTTCAGTTTGGCACCGTCCAGGAATCCGCCTACAGGAGCAGTCATGAATACAGTAACCTCGCTCAGGCTCTCTGCAGTCTCATCAGCAGAAGGAGCGATAGTAGCCACCTCGAAGAGGCCTACCTTGTAGGTCAGTTCGAATGCCTCGTTGCCACGTGCGCCAGACATGATAGGATCTACATCGTTGTAGTACTTGTCGAAGATGACACCTGCGGGGAACTCGATGGTATATTTGCCATACTCTTCAAGGGTGGTGTCGAAGGTAACGCGAACATCGTTGCCATAAGGCTCGGTAGCCCAGTCAAGAGTAGCGGTAGCAACCACGTCGCCATCCCTCTTCACATTCAGTTTGGCACCATCCAGGAAACCGCCTACAGGAGCAGTCATAAATACGGTAACCTCGCTCAGGCTCTTTGCCACTTCCTCAACAGAAGGAGTGATTTGGGCAACCGCAAATTCTCCCACATTAAACATAAGAGGGAGTTCTGCGTTTTTGCCAAGAGCGGTAGTCACACAATTCTCAGGGATAACCACCTTGTATTGGCCATACTCCTTCAGACCGGCATTGAATACGATTGTCAGATTCTTGCCATAGGAACGGAGGCTGGCATCAGCAACCTTGTCACCGTCTTTGGTAACAACCACCTGTGCATCACTTGAGATAGAAATGATGTCAGAATTGAAAGTAACGGTAATCTCTTTTAAGCATATCCAAAGGGGTCCCCATGGAAAGAGAGGGATCAGGAGTTACAGATGTAACCTCCAGCACTTCTTCAGCGGCTGCTGCAGGAGCCGCATTTGCGCTAAATCCGGACGCGTTGATTGCGTAACTGCCACCAGCGAGCAGCAAAGCAACCATGGCGAACTTAGCCACATTGATTTTTGTAAAGACTTTCCTCATAAATTGAAGATTTTAAAAATGAATAATAATAAAAATGTAAGAATTATAAATAATCCTTTTATTTTGCCAATAACTTGATTGTCATCTTTTCACCTTTTCACCTTAGATTATTATATACGGACCTTGACAAACTATTTGTTTGGGGATTTTCCTGATAATAACCTGTTACCCTTTTGGCTGCAAAATTAGCATGATACTGCGATTCCCGCAAGAATAATCCCCGCTTTCTTTTCACAATTATTCACTTAGTTTTAAAGTGTAGTTTTATTATACCCTAACCTATGAATTTTTCAATATTTCGTCTGAAAAAGTAATAGACAAGACAGAGGAGAAAAATAAAAAAACGCCTTTCATGCCAATATTGCGAAATAATCACTATCTTTGTACTCTATCGTGATACTGATGCATTCTCTTCGCCCCGACCGCGTTGTCAGCAGGTTGCATCTACACGGCAAGTATTAACGCAATAAGACAGGAAACAACTTCAGATACTATTACTGATATGGACAAGGAGTGGGATCTTATCATCACCAATCAATCAAAATTGCTGAGCCTCAACCTTTCTGAGGTATGGAGATACCGGGATTTGCTGCTGATGTATGTCAAAAGGGATGTCGTTACCCTATATAAGCAAACCATTTTGGGACCGCTTTGGTTCCTTATCCAGCCGTTGCTCACCACCATCATGTTCATGTGCGTGTTCGGCGGTATTGCCGGCATCAGTACCGATGGGGTGCCCCAGGCTGTGTTCTATCTCGGCGGACTGGTGGGATGGAACTATTTCGCCGACTGTCTGACGAAATGCTCGGAGACGTTCAATGCCAACCAGCACATCTTCGGCAAGGTGTATTTCCCCCGACTCGTGGTGCCGCTCAGCATCACCATCAGCAACCTCATCAAGATGGGCATACAGTTTGCCCTGTTTCTTGCTGTCTATCTCTACTACTTAGCCATGGGCGCCTCTTTCAGTCCCAACTGGGCCATCCTGCTGGTACCCCTGCTGATACTGATGCTTGCCGCCATCGGATTGGGCCTGGGCATGACCATCTCCAGTCTCACCACCAAGTACCGCGACCTGAGATACCTCATCTCTTTTGGCGTGCAGTTATGGATGTATGCCACTCCCGTCATCTATCCCCTGTCCGTATTGCAGGCCACCTATCCCAAATATGTCTGGGTGATGGCCGTCAACCCCCTTACCTCCATCCTCGAAACCTTCAAATACGCCTTCACCGGGGTGGGCATCTTCCATTGGGGCTATCTGGCCTACAGCGCAGCCGCCTCACTGGCCATCCTCCTATCGGGCATCATCATCTTCAACAGGGTGCAACGCAACTTCATGGATGTGATTTAGACAGTCCTTCCTATATAATAATGAGAGAGTACAGGTCCGACGGATGATGAAAATAATTGGACAAACTGAAGGTTTTTGACATTTTGGTTGGTCAAGTCAGGAGATAACCGTATATTTGCAGCCAAAAGTCGGTCTGTTAGATAATCAGTTTCACCAAGTGGAATGATTGGTGAACAGTTTGTTATGAGGATGAAAAGGTATTTCAGATTCTTATTGGTTTTGACTGCCGCCCTTTGCAACGTGGCTGTTGCCAGAGGAGAAGACGGCAAGAAGCATGAGTTGGTGCAAAACTCGTTTTGGAGCAACTGGTATGTGCAGTTCGGACTGGACATGTCTCTGCAGAATCCCTATGGACACGATTTCTTCAGCGGGGTGTTTCCCAACGGCAAGTCTTTTGGAGTAAATGCCTCCATAGGAAAATGGTTTACACCAATCGTAGGTGCGAGAGCGCATGTAAACTGGGAGAACGGCATCAAGCTGTTCAAGAACGGACACGACAACTGGCTTGCCCCCTTCTATCAGCCCGGTACCAATATGGACAAGGGGGGATATATCACGGTTGTCGGTGATATACAGTTTGACATCCACAATCTGTTTTGGGGCTATAAGGAAGACAGAAAATGGAACATGCAGGTTTATCCCCGTGCAGGAGCCGCCTATAACTTCGGAGTATCCAAGGGAACACCGCTGATAGGAGTTGGTATAGGCAACACCTACCGGCTCAACGACAAGTGGCTGGTGTATCTCGATGCCACCTACAGCATGGTATCAAGCGGTTTTGTGGGCGTGGAGAAGAATACCGGCACAGGCTCCAACAGCAACGGATTCTTCGAGATAGCCCTGGGCGCGCAGATGAACCTCAGCAAGACCACCAAATTCAGCAAGAAGGAGGCAGGCTCCGGGGAGAGGGCAGTCAGCGGACTTTGGAACGACTGGTTTGTACAGTTCGGACTTGACATGACACTCCAGAATCCCTACGGAAAGAATTTCGCAGGCGATGTATTCCCCAAGGGAAAGACTTTTGGCGTTGATGCTGCCGTGGGCAAATGGTTTTCACCCGAGATGGCGCTACGCTTCAAGATAAACTGGGAGAACAGCATACCCCTCTTCCGCAACCGCCACTTGGAATGGGTAGGACCAGCCGAAGACCCGCAGAGCAATATGGACAAAGGCGGCATCATGCTGCTTTGTCTGGACATGCCTATCAGCGTAAAGAATATTTTTATGGACTACTCGCCCGACCAAAAGTGGAACTGCTATGCTTATCCACGGACAGGACTGGCTTGCAACCTTGCCATTAGCTCATCCTCACCTATGGTTGGTGTAGGAGTGGGAGGGTCTTACAGACTGAATAACAAACTGAGTCTGTACGCAGAAACCGCCTATCAGATGACTACCAGCGAGTTTACCGGCGGCGTGTCGGGCACGGGCATGGAAGTAGCAGCGGGAAGCAACGGCTTCTTCGACCTGAATATAGGTGTGCAGATTGATCTCTAATTCAAAATGAAACAACAGAAAAAGAAATATGATTAAAGCAACTGCGTTGGTGATAGGCGTTGATCTGGTACTGGTAAATGCCTTGTATGCGTCATTCTACCTCATGGGATGGCACAACGGTGACCTTTCGATGTGGTATCTGGCCAATATATTCTATCTGATAACAGTATTCACATTCAAGCCCTTTGCGCAAAAGCAGTTTGTGCGTACCGACCAGATCCTGGGCAGGATCCTGCAATCAGGACTGCTGTATTTCACCCTGCTGACCACGTTCCTGCTAGTAGATGGCAGCGCCAACCAGCACCCGAGTATTCTTCTCATGGAATACGGCATCAGTATGGTGGTGATGTTCTATGGCAGATACGGGGTACGCGAGTTCCTGAAGTATTGGCGCGCACGCGGTAACAGCACCAAGAGAGTGGTGTTTGTGGGAGCGGGTCACAACCTGGCGTATCTCTACGAGATCATGATGCGCGAACTGAACACAGGCTACCGCGTGTTGGGCTATTTCGGAGACAAGGACTCGCAGCACCTGCCCCACTCCATCCAGCGCCTGGGCAAGGTGAGCGACGTGGAGGCATGGCTGGAGAAGAACAAGGTGGACCAGATCTACTGCAACCTCCCTTCCAACCGCTCGGCAGAGATTATCAACACCATCAACTACTGCGAAAAGCACTTTGTGAGGTTCTATTCCGTTCCCAACGTGCGCAACTACGTACACAGGCACATGGTGGTCAAGATGATGGACGACATGCCCGTGCTCACCATCCGCCAGGAACCGCTGAGCCTGATACACAACAGGATTGTCAAGCGCGCGTTCGACATCCTGGTAAGCGGCCTGTTCATCATCACCTGCTTCTGGTGGATCTGCGCCATCGTGGCCCTAATCACCAAGATAACGATGCCGGGACCGGTATTCTTCAGGCAGAAGCGCAACGGACTGCTGGGCGAGGAGTTCTATTGCCTCAAGTTCCGCTCGATGAAGGTGAACGCCGATGCCGACAAACAGCAAGCCACGAAAGATGACCCGAGAAAGACCAAATGGGGCAACATCATGAGGAAGACGAGCATCGACGAACTGCCGCAGTTCCTCAACGTGCTGATGGGTTCCATGTCGGTGGTGGGACCACGCCCCCACATGGTGAAGCATACGGAGGAATATTCGGCGCTGATAGACAAGTATATGGTGCGCCACTGGGTGAAGCCCGGAATCACGGGCTGGGCACAGGTAAGCGGCGCCCGCGGCGAGACACAGGAGTTATGGCAGATGGAAGACCGCATCAAGAAGGATGTATGGTATGTGGAGAACTGGTCGCTGTGGCTCGACATCCGCATCATGTACCTCACGGTGAGAAATGCCATCGCCGGCGACAAGCAGGCCTATTGACCGGATTCCACGACGTAAGGATGCAAGTCCCGGAGTCGCCAAGTGTCCCATCTATACAGAACTGCCCCCAAAGTCCGGATGACTTTGGGGGCAGTCGGTTTCTTACGGCGGCCATCGCCTTACCCGGAGAAATCACTCGTGGGTATAGAGATTCCAGCCCAGGTAGTTCTCCATGGCGTCACGCAGCACATCCACCACATCCGTACGCACCAAAGCCACATGATGCTCGAAGGCGTTGCGGCAGATATACTTCAGCAGTTGCTGCAGGTTGTTCACCTTGGTCACGGCGATACATCCGTCCATTCCGTACGGATCGCTGGTTATCTCGCCCTTGCCCAGATAGGCTTTGATGATGCCCTTGGGGTCGTCGGTAGAGATGCGGAAGAAGGTGAACGGCCCTTCCGATACCTTGGCATATACGGCTCCGAAGGTGCGTACCTTGCCCAGGGTGCGTCCCAAAACGCCCAAAGGTCCTAACTTCAGGTCCTCGTTGCCCACGAAGCCACGGGCGAAGTTGCCGCAGTGGGTGCATACGCACTTGTTGCGGTCCTGCGCAAAGTTGTTGTTCCAGTCAGCCAAGGCAGCAGGCTGCTGGGTAGCAAGGGTCAGGGCATACATGGAAATGGCACCCGCCAGGTCGGTCTCGCAGGCAGCAGGAATGAGTTTGTCAGACAGCATCGACATGGTGACACAGGCAGCACAACCGTAGTTCTGCTCCAGACTGTCCCAGCACTGGATAGCCACGGCATCCACCTGTTCAGCCTCCATCCAGTTTTCTACCGCCACGCCAAACTTAGCCTGCACGCGCAGTTTGTCCTGATAGTTCTCAGGCACCTTGGCGTAGGCAGGTATCGTCTCCAGTTTCTTCAGGAACTTCGGGTCGTCATCAGCGATGCGCTCCGCATTATAGAGAATCTCCGAGAGATCTACGGGCACCACCGTGATGCCGGCACGCTGCAGTATCTTCTCACTCGCCCTGCAGGTATTGAAGCCAAGCGGGCGCGTACCTATCTGTCCCAAACGACAGTGGCGCAAACCGTTCACCACGCGGCATACGGCGGCAAACTTCACGATGTCGGCCTTTACCAGCGGGTCGTAGATATCGTAGGTGTGATAGGTAGTGTCAGAGAAGGGGATGCCATACTGATACAGGTTGTTGCATACCGAAATCTTTCCGCAGAAAGCGTCGCGACGCTGGTCCAGATCCACCTTGTCGTTATAGTCATCATAAGCCTGAACCAATACAGGCACGTTGAGGTTGGCCTCGCTGATAGCGTTGATGATACCTATCTCATAACCGAAGTTGGGCAGACAGACGATGATACCGTCGATACGCTCACGGTTCTCCTTGAACTGTGCAGCCACCTTCAGTCCGTCCTCACGGGTCTCGATAGATGAACTGCCGGTCACGGTAGCGTCTTCGGGCAGAATCACATACTCGTAGCCACATTCGTCCATAATGCGCAGTATCTCTTTTCTTACGTCCTTAGCCAATGCGGAATTGAAGTAGGCACGGGTACCGATAATAATGCCGAAGCATTGCTTTTTTGTTACTTTGTTCATAGTGTTTTAGGTTTTAAGTTTATATTTTTTAGGCTTGTTTGATTGTCGTCATTTGGATTACTCCCTTTACAGCACGGTGCCATCCTGCCACCATCTGTTCCACCACTTCACGGGGCATGGCGGCACGGAACTCCTGGCGCGACTTGCGGTATTGTGCCACCTCGTCGAAAGTGGCATACACTCCGCGTGCCAGCACATTCATCACCACCGCACCCAGCGCACTTGCCTCCTCCACATCAGAGCAGTTCACCGGCACGCCCAGCATGTCCGACTGCATCTGCATCAGCGTCTGGTTCTTGGTAGGTCCGCCATCCACGCGCAGCTCTTTCAGGGTCACTCCCGCTTTTTCGGTCATGGCAGTCACCAGGTCATTCACCTGGTAGCAGATGCTCTCCAGGGCGGCACGCAGCACATGCGCACGCGTCGTGGAAAGACTCATGCCCACCAGGGCAGCTCTCGCGTCGGCATTCCACCAAGGTGCTCCCAGTCCTGCAAAGGCAGGTACCAGATACACCCCTCCATTGTCAGCCACACGTAGCGCCTCCTGCTCCACCTCAGCCGGCGAACCGATCAGTTGCAGTTGGTCAGCCATCCACTTCAGCGTGGCTCCCGTGCAATGGATATTTCCCTCAAATCCGTAGTAGGTATGCCCCTTGGCGGCAAACGCCACCGAAGTAACCAGTCCGCCGGGAGCCTTGCAGTAGTTCTCGCCGATGTTCACCATCACGCTCGAGCCCGTGCCGTAGGTCGTCTTTCCATATCCTTCTGCAAAGCACATCTGTCCTGCCAGCGCCCCATGACTGTCACCCAGCACACCCGCTATCTCGATCGGCTGGGGCAGCACGCCCTCTGCGTCAGTCTCGCCATAAGAGGCGTCGCAAGGCAGCACCTGCGGCATCATGCTGGCAGGAATGCCAAACAGTTTCAGCAGTTCCTCGTCCCACTTCAGGGTGTGGATATTCAGCAGCAGCGTACGACTGGCGTTGGTCACGTCGGTCAGGTGACGCTTGCCCCCTGTGAGTTTCCACACCAGCCAGCTGTCGATGGTTCCCATCAGCAGGTTGCCCGCCTCAGCCTCGCTGCGCGCGCCCTCCACATGGTTGAGCAACCAGTGCACCCCACTGGCGGAGAAATAGGGGTCTATCAGCAGTCCGCTCCGCTCCTGCACCATCTCCTGCAATCCCTGCGCCTTGAGCTGGTTGCAGTATTCCGTACCGCGCAGGCACTGCCACACCACCGCATGGGCGATAGGTTTGCCCGTCTGTCGGTTCCACACCACCACCGTCTCTCTCTGGTTGGTGATAGCCATGGAATACTCGTAGGCACCCTCCGGCACATCGGCAAGCAGTTCCCGGATGCCTTCTATCACATTATTATATATCTCCTCGGCGTCGTGCTCCACCCATCCCGGTTGGGGATAGTACTGCTGGTGCGCCTTGTTCACACGCTTCAGCATCTGCAGCTGCTCGTCGAAGAGCATGATCTTGGTACCGCTGGTACTCTGGTCGATAGCGATGATTCTGTGTTCCATACCCATTACTTCTTGATGAAATCAACGGCAGCCTTCACGATACCTTCCGCATCCATGCCATAATGATGGAAAATCTCTTTGTTGGTACCATGCACGGCATTCTCGTCCGGGATACCGATGATGCGCACGGGCACGGGCTGTTCCGACAGCAGTTCGCATACCATGGCTCCCAGGCCTCCGCATCTGCTGTGCTCCTCCACCGTGATGATACGCCCGGTCTCTGTGGCAGCCTTCAGCACCGCCTCCTCGTCAAAGGGCTTTATCCAACTCATGTCGAGCACACGTGCCGAGATGCCCTGCTCAGCCAGTTGTTTGCCTGCCTGCAGACAGTGCCACACGGTCTCTCCCGCACCGATGATGGTAAGGTCCGATCCCTCCAGCAGCACGTTTGCCTTGCCTATCTCAAAACTAAAATCATCGTTCTCATACACATCCGGCACGGCGGCTCTGCCCACCCTCACATATACGGGATGGGGATAGTCCACCAGGAAGCGCACCAGCTTTTCGGTAGCCCTTCCATCCGGCGGCAAACAGATGTTCATGCCCGGAAAACAGCGCAGGGCAGCCATATCGTGCAGACTGTGATGGGTGGCACCCAAGGCTCCATACGCCACGCCTCCGCTCACGCCCAGTATCTTCACGGGATTCTCGCTGTACGCCACATCCACCTTCACCTGTTCCAGACTGCGAGCCACGTAGAAACATGCCGGTCCGCACACAAAGGTCTTCATCCCCGAATGTGCCAATCCTGCTGCTACGCCCACGGCATTCTGCTCGGCGATACCACATTCCACGAACTGTTCCGGCAACTCTTTGGCAAAGTCACCGAGGGTCACAGACCCCCTTGCGTCGGTAGTTACAGCCACTATCTGTTTGTCTGTTTTTGCCAAGGCGAGCAACGTCTCGGTAAAACTCTTTCTGCATGCTTTCATAATCGTCAATGGTTGTTTTGTTGTTCCAGTTGTGCTATTCTCTCGCTGATCTCGGCAATCGCCTGCTGATACTGCTCTTCGTTGGGCATACCATGATGCCATGAAGCCACATTCTCCATATAGCTCACGCCCTTTCCCTTGGTGGTGTTGCTCACCAGCAGATGGGGTTTGCCGTTCTGATAGTCTATGCTGTCAAAGGTATCCACGATGCTCTGCATCTCGTCGCCGTTCATCTCCTTCACATCCCATCCGAAGGCGGTCCAGCGCTCGCGTATGCTCTCTATCGCCATCACGTCCTCCGTGTTGCCGCTTATCTGCAGGTGGTTACGGTCGATGATTGCCACCAGGTTGTCCAGACGGTAATGCCCGCCAGCCATGGCAGCCTCGTAGATAGAGCCCTCACCCTGTTCGCCGTCGCCCATCATCACGTAGGTATGCCATGCCTCCTTGCGCATCTTGGCGGCTATCGCCATGCCCACGCCGATGCTCAGTCCGTGGCCCAGGGCACCCGAGTTGACCTCGATACCGTTGACCTCGATGGTAGGATGACCGCTGAGCACGCTGCCATACTGTCCCAGGGTGTCGAGCAGCGAAGGCTCGATAAATCCGCATTGCTCCAACACGGTATAGAGAGATTCCACGCAATGTCCTTTGCTCAATATAAAGCGGTCGCGCTGGGCATCCTTCACCTTCTGCGGACTCACGTTCATTACTCTGTTGTAAAGGGCTGTCATCACATTCAGGCACGACAGGTCGCCTCCTATATGACCGGCACCCCCATGATAGACTACTTCGACAAGACGCTTACGGTTTTTCTCCGCCGTCAGCTGCAGTTCACATGTATTCATCATTTGTTTTAGGTAATTGGTTTGTTCTGACTACAAATATACGATTTCTTTTTGGGATTGGACTGTCACTCCCGTATTTTTTTAAATAATTGGACAAACCTGCCCGCTTTACGTCAAAAAAACACTATTTTTGCAGTATCTTGCAATAATAACAGTTAGGACATGAAAAACAGAATATGCGAACTCTTCGGCATCGAGAAGCCGATAATACAGGGAGGAATGGTATGGTGTAGCGGTTGGCGCTTGGCTGCCGCGGTAAGCAACGCAGGCGGATTGGGTCTGTTGGGCGCAGGCTCTATGCACCCCGAAACGCTGGTAGAGCACATCCGTAAGATGAAGGAAGCCACCACCCGTCCCTGGGGCATCAACGTACCGCTGATGTATCCCGAGATCGACCGTCTGATACAGCTCATCATCGACGAGGGGGTGAAGATAGTGTTCACCTCGGCAGGCAGTCCCAAGAAATATACCTCCCGGTTCCATGCCGCCGGTATCAAGGTGGCTCATGTGGTGTCGAGCAGCAAGTTTGCCCGCAAGTGCGAGGAGGCAGGCGTAGATGCCATCGTAGCCGAGGGTTTTGAAGCCGGAGGACACAACGGCAGGGAAGAGACCACCACGCTGACCCTGATTCCCCAGGTGCGCCAAGCCACCACCCTGCCCCTGATAGCCGCAGGTGGCATCGCCAGCGGACAGGCACTCCTTGCCACCCAGGTACTGGGCGCAGAGGGAGTACAGATAGGCACGCTCTTCGCACTCACCGAAGAGAGCTCCGCCGCCCAGGCTTTCAAGGAGCGCTGCATCACGCTCGAAGAGGGCGACACCATGCTGTGCCTGAAGAAGATAGCCCCCTCCAGACTGGTCAAGAACGCCCTCTACCAGGACATCGCCGAGGCAGAAGCCCGCGGCGCCGAAGCCGACGAACTGCGCAGCATCCTGGGCAAGGCATCCACCAAACGGGGCATCTTTGAAGGGGAAACAGAGCGTGGAGAACTCGAGATCGGACAGATTGCCTCTGCCATCCGGCAGATTCTTCCCGTACACGACGTGATGGACCGGCTGTGGAAGGAGTACGAAGAGGCAAAAGAAAAGATACGCTGACTGGGCGAAGACCGCATCAATGCAGGATAAAGAAAATAAGCTCCTGCATCAGGTCGTCCGAGGAGGTGGAGGGGTTGTCCAGTCCTTTCGACATGGCGTCAGTCTCGCGTATTTTCGAGATGATCTGCATCACCTTCACCCCCTTGTATTTTTCCATGCCCGTCATGTAGTCACGTACATTCCAGGCATTCTTCATGCCCAACCACTGTGCCAGGGCATCCGGGTTGTTGCGTTGCGGACAATAGTAGGCTATCATCAGCGTCTGGAAATAGTTGAAGAGCATGGGGATGAGCGAATAGGCGCTGCCCGCCTTGGGATTGTCGGCAAAATACTTGATAATCTGGTTGGCTTTATATACGTTGCGGTTCACCACAGCGTCACGCAGTTCAAAGGCGTTGAAGTCCTTGCTCACGCCTATCTGCTGCTCCACTATCTGCGGTGTCACCCTTTTGTTGTCCTCCGGCAGACTGATGAGCAGTTTGTCGAGTTCGGCAGTCAGTCTGCTCAGGTCAGCCCCCACGGCATCGGCTATCATCTGTTGCGACTTGTTGTCGATAGAGGCCCCCTTCTGTTGCAGGTACTTCTCGATAAAGGGCAACAGCTCCCTCTCGCGCAACTTCTTGCTTTCAAACAGCACGCCCACCTTTTCTATCAGCCCCGTAATCCTCTTCCTGCGGTCCAGCGTCCCGTTCTTATGACACATCACCAGGATGGTAGAGGGTTGCGGACTCTTCAGATAGTGCTCCAGGGCATCCATATTGCGTATGTTCTGCGCCTCCTTCACTATCACCACCTGGTGCTCCGCCATCATCGGGTATCTCCTCGCCGTATCCGCCACGGCAGCAGCCGTCACGTCCGACCCGAAGAGAACCGTCTGGTTGAAGTCACGCTCCTCCGGGGCGAGCACATTCTCGGCGATGTAGTCGCATATCTTGTCGATATAGTAAGCCTCTTCTCCCATCAGGTAGTAGATAGGGGCGTATTTCTTCTCTTTCAGGGCTTTCATCACCGCCTCGTAGGTATGCTGTCTTGCTTCTGCCATCGGTCATCTTTGTTTTTGGAGCACACAAAGTTGCATTTTTTTTTCGACATATCCAAACATTTGTGGGTAGTATGCCGCTTTTTTCGTACATTTGCATCCATATCACTATATGCAACAGCTCACACTCCCACCCTTTGACGCCCGGATCAAGATGCAGCACGACAAGACCTTGATTCTCGACATGCTCCGCCGCAAGTATGTGGCACTCACTCCCGAGGAGTGGGTACGCCAGCATTTTGTGCATTACCTGGTAGAACGGTTAGGCTATCCGCAGGCGTTGCTGGCCAACGAGGTAGAGCTGCATATCGGCGAGAAGCGGCTGCGTTGCGACACCATCCTGTACAACCGTTCCCTCCAGCCGCTTGCCATCATCGAGTACAAGGCGCCCCATATCGCGCTCCAGCAGAAGGTATTGCAGCAGATAGCCGCCTACAATCTTCTGTTGCATGTCGATTACCTGATGATCAGCAACGGGGTGCAGCACTACTGCTGCCAGATGGACTACGAGCACCACAGCTACCGCTTCCTGGACAGCATCCCACCCTACTCGAAGATTGGCTGAAAACTGTATGGAAAATTTCCGCCGTCCTATTGGTTTATTATTAACGTGAGTTCGACTCGCTTGTCTGCAGGCAGACTATGTGCGCTTACTGATGATTTGTGCGTCCTGACTGCTTGCTGATGCCCCTCAGGAGCCATAAATGATGACAGGCGCCGGTCGGAAGTTATCACCCTCAGGAGCCATAAGCAATGACCTGAAGACCATGCAAACAACCACACAAACACCTTATCGTCTAAAACCTCCACACGCCCTGCATCTCCACATCCGCCTTGGTAGGACTGTCGATGGTCTGCAAGTCAGAGCCGATATGATCTCGGTCGGTATAATGGGTTATGCCCACCTTGATACGAAGGCGCCATCCCGCAAACACCTCCATACCGCCTATTGCTGCCAAGCGCCACCCTCTGCCATACACATTCAGGGAAGAATAGGAATTATACAGACTCTTTTCGTATAGATAGACACGGGCATCATAACCGCTGACATCAAACAGGGCGGCACTCAGATACACATCCAACCTGTTCCAGTTCTTTGCCACACTTTGAGCCAAGCACCATCCCCTGTCGCCCTCCACATTGTTTATATAGGCGGTCGCGACACGTGTGGTATGAACCCACTTCGCGGTAGTGGTATAAGCCGAAGAGAGTTGCAGGCGATGCAGCCACAGATTGTCCAGACTGACATGGGTATTGTTGTCCTTCTGTGTCAACTTGATACGGTAGCGTGCCGTTGCCGTCCACCGCTGTCTGCGATACTCCACACCCGTCATCTGTTCCAAGGCGTGCGAGGGAAAACTGACAAGGTATTTGGGAGCTGCCGAATAGGCATAATCCACATAGGAAGAGAAATACCAGTTTTGCCACGGCAACCTGCCCGAAATTCCGAAGTAGATGCCATGCTCATTCTGTGTCCTTGCAGCATTGCCGAAGCCATGACCATGCAGGGTGTTGTACCGGGGAGCGTAGTAACGGTGTATCAGCACCATATTGGGCAGGTTGTCCACTGTGAGTCCCAAGGAATGTACGGCAGCCATCCCACCCTCTCTGTTCATTGCCACCTCGCCTCTCAAGGAAACCAGATGATGGAAATAAGTATAGTGCAACGAAGTATTGACAAATTCGTTGCCCACAGGATAATACCTGCGGTACGCCTGTGATGTGTTGGGCTGTAGAGGACGGTCAAACCAAGTGTAGAGAGAGGTTGCCCCTATACTGAATCCCCCCTTCCGATAGGTCACATCCGCCCCCAAAGAGAGGTTGTGGCTGTTACCCTTCTTTTCCATCTCCAGAGAGGTACGGTGATAACCCGAGGTAAGGATAGAGGAAATGCTCCCGTTCTTGTTCAGGGTGGCATCCACAGACCGGTACGACCACCACCCGCTCACTTCCCATCGTGGAGAAAGAGCCACCGTAGCTCCTATCCCTTGGAAATAGTCCGCCTCAGAGCGTGACGTATATGCCCGGATGCCCGTCGCCATTCTTCCCATGGACGTGAGAGCAGCCACCTTGCCCGTAGAGAAGGAGGTTCCTGCCACCAGTCCCATGCCAAAGGAAGCACGGTATCTGCCCGCCACCAGACTCTTGATGCGCCACAGGTCGGTAAGCTGCAGGTAAGGCGAAAAAGAATCGTATCCCCAGGTATTCTGTGCCTGGAAAAAGGGTTCACCTGCATCTTTCGCTGCCACCACCCCAGCCTTGACATGCGACATACTCCCAAACTCATACCTTACCCAATGCCCCAGGGGCGAACCGAGATACCCCTCTTGGTCGCCCCTGCGCTTGTATAGGGGCACCTGCGCCAAGGCGGTCATAGAATGTTTGCCCTGCCGCAATATCTCCTGAAAAGAAGGAAAGGAAGTCCTTTCCTGCAATCGGATGACCACCAACTCTCCCAACAGTCTGCTGCGCCGGTAATCCAGGGAAGGGACTGCCGCCAGCTCTCCCACGCTGGTGAAACCGCCATACCTGTCCCTATGGGCGAGGATCTGCTCTATCTGACGGGCGGAGAGAAAAGGTATCCGCTCCAGTTGTTCCCGGTTGGCGGCATTGAGGTCGAGCGGATGCTGTGACAGTTCGCACAGCTCGTCATACAGCTGTTCTTTGTCGATGTACTCCCCGTCTTCCATCGACACCATATCTTCAAAATACGGCTCCCAGGAGGCTTGCTGCTGGGCATAAGAAAAGAGTGGGAACAAGAGACACACTCCTATTCCCACCCTTCGGATCAAACGATTATTCCTCTTCGGTGTTGGTTGTCTTCTTGAGGGAAGCACGTTTGCGTACAGACTTCTTCTTTTCTTCAACGACGATTTCCGGCTTTACTCCTGCAAGTTCAGGGTCGATGAGGATTCTGCCGCAGTACTCGCATACGATGACCTTCTTGTGCATCTTCACGTCCAACTGGCGCTGGGGCGGTATCTTGTTGAAGCAGCCGCCGCAGGCATCACGCTGCACATATACGATACCCAAGCCGTTGCGTGCGTTCTTGCGGATGCGCTTGAAAGAGAGCAGCAAGCGGGGCTCTATCTTCTGTTCGAGGTCTTTCACCTTCATGCGCAGCTTCTCTTCCTCGGCACGGGTCTCTTCCATAATCTCGTCGAGCTCGCCCCTCTTCACCTCCAGGTCGCTCTTGCGGTCCTCCAGGTTCTGCTTGCTGGTCTCGAGTTCATGGTTCTTCTCTGCGATGCGCACATTGGCTTCCTTGATTTTCTTGTTGCACAGTTCTATCTCCAGGCTCTGGTACTCAATCTCCTTGCTCAAGGTGTCGTATTCGCGGTTGTTCTTCACGTCGTTGAGCTGCGCCTTGTAGCGAGCCACGCTGATCTGTGCCTGTTCGATCTCTGCCTTCTTCTGGCTGATAGCCTTCTGGAACTCGTCGATCTCGATGGTGATCTTCTCGATACGGGTGGCAAGACCGGCTATCTCATCTTCCAAATCCTCCACCTCCAAGGGCAGTTCGCCACGCAGGGCTCGTTTATCGTCGATACCCGAGAGGGCTGACTGCAACTGATAAAGGGTCTTCAGTTTCTCTTCCACTGACAAGTCGATAATCTCTTTCTTTGCCATATCATTTGTATTTTATTGGATTTACATTTGCTTCCGAGATACAGGCGGACAGTCCGGGGCATTTAGCCTGCAGGATGTCACGGAACAGCTCTGCCGTATATTGCTCGCTCTGGTAGTGACCGATGACGCATATCTGCACCTGCTGCTCATGGCCTGCATACACATGGTAGTGCATCTCGCCCGTGATGAAGGCATCGGCACCCGCGGCTATCGCCTGGTCGAGCAGGAAATCGCCCGCTCCTCCACACAAAGCCACCCGCCGGATGGGGCGCCGCAACAGCTCGTTGCACTGGGCACACTCTACGCCGAAGGTGCGCTTCACATGGCTGATGAACGCCTCGGCATCGAGCGGCTGGGGCAGCAATCCGACCACGCCGCTGCCGCCCTGCACCTCGCCCACCTGTTTGCAGGCAAAGAGCTGCACCTGCTGCAAGCCCAATTTTTCCGCCATCCGGCAGTTCACCCCGCCCCATGCGTTGTCCATATTGGTGTGCATGGAGATGACGGCAATACCATGGCTGATGGCTTTCATCACCGCCCGTTCCACATCGCTGGCGCCGCTGATGCGCTTCAGTCCGCGGAACAGCAGGGGATGGTGGGACACAATCAGGTTGCAACGACGCTCCACCGCCTCATCTACCACGGCTTCGGTCACGTCAAGACACAATAAAGCCCCTGATACTTCCGCTTCTGTCAGTCCAATCTGCAAGCCGGCATTGTCCCAGTCTTCCTGCAGTGGCAGAGGCGCGAATTGTTCAAGGGCACCAAGCACTTCTTTTACTTTCACGCTATACATTATATGTAATGTGCTGCAAAGGTAATCATTTTTGCTCAGACCGCCATCTTTTTAGGCGATTTTATGATTTTTATAGTTTTTAGAAGAGGGCTTCAGGGTTTCTTGGGGGTGAAATCCTTCATCACCTTGTCCACCTTGCCGATCATCTCGCTGCCACGCAGGTCGCGCTCCAGGATGGTGCCATCGGGCGAGAAGAGGATGATCTGCGGAATGCCGTTCACTCCGTACAGTTCGGCGGCGGTGTTCTTGCTGTCGATCAGCTGGGGCCACAGGATGCCCTCCTTCTCCTTGGCGGGCTGCAGGTTTTCCAGCTTGTCCCATACGAACACGCCCACGATGGAGAGTCCCTTGTCGTGGTATTTGTTGTACAGCTGCAGCAGGTTGGGTATCTCCCTGCGGCAGGGTCCGCACCAGCTTGCCCACATATCCATGAGCACATAGTTGCCCTTGCCTACAAACTGACTCAGCTTGAGGGTATTGCCCTGTTCGTCGCTGCCCTCAATATCCACGAACTTGTTGCCGGCTGCGGTACGTCCCTTGGCATCGAGCAGGGAGAGGAATTCCTTCACGGGCTTCATCTTCTTGATATTGGGACCCATGATAGCCACTATCTCCTTCAATTCCTCCGGAGTGGCAGTCTCCAGCAGTCCGCCTGCCAGCAAGGCGTAGGCTCCCACGGCATCGTTGGTATGCTTGTCGTACAACCGGCGTGTCTGCTGCATCATCTTTTCGAAAGCCGCCTTCTGCTGTTCGGGAGCCATGGTGGCCAGTTCGTTTCCTATCCGGGCGGTCTCCTGACTGAAGGCAAGCACCTCCTGGTTGAGCGGCGTGCCATGGGCAATAACCATCTCATTGAGTTTCAGTTCGAGTGTCAGTTGGCCGCTTTCAGCCACCATCAGTCCTCTGTAGGCGGCTCCCTGGGTACGGATATCTACCACATAGCACTTGTCGGGTCCTCCCTGGTGCACAAAGGTGGCGGCGCCGTTCTTGACCTGCACGCTGTCGAGCACGTCTCCTGTCCCTACATCTTTCAGATACATGTACTGTCCGTCACAAGTGCCGTCGGGCAACTTCACATTCAGGGTCATCTTACCCGCATCGTCTGCCTTGCCGCCTTTGGCTGCACAGTTTGCCACAGCAACGCCTGCCAGCAGCACGGCAACGGCAAAAAACAAAATTCTTGTTGTCTTCATAATTACTTTTTTTGAGGAATGGGATAGCCATTCTCTGGTGTTACCTAATTTATATTATGGTGCAAAAGTAAGAAAAAAGCATGAAACGAGCAACCAAAACGCATTTATACCACATTTGTGGTAGTAAATATGCCCTATTTGTGCGATTGTGAAATATCAGGGATTGCGTAACTTTGCACTTGGAAACATGAAACAAACGAGAACAACAATATCAATAACAATAAAAACAAAAGAAAGGAACAAAACCATGAGCAACAAGAAACTTCACTTTGAGACTTTGCAACTCCACGTAGGTCAGGAACAGGCAGACCCCGCTACCGACAGCAGGGCAGTACCCATCTACCAGACTACCTCGTATGTTTTCAGGAACTCACAGCATGCCGCCGACCGATTCGGCCTCCGTGACGCGGGCAATATCTACGGACGCCTTACCAACTCTACCCAGGGAGTGCTGGAAGAGCGCGTGGCAGCCCTCGAAGGCGGTGTCGCCGGTCTGGCGGTGGCATCGGGTGCGGCAGCCATCACCTACGCCCTGCAGAACGTGGCACGCAACGGCGACCATATCGTGGCTGCCAACAACCTCTACGGAGGCACGTACAACCTGCTGGAACACACGTTGAGCACCCAGGGTGTGGAGACCACCATCGTAGATCCTGCCGACTTTGACGCGGTGGATGCCGCCTTCCGTCCGAACACCAAGGCTATCATCATCGAGACCTTCGGCAACCCCAACGCCAGCGTGACCGATATCGACCGCATCTCGGAGATAGCACACAAGCACCATACCATCGTGATAGTGGATAACACCTTCGGCACGCCCTATCTCATCCGTCCCATCGAGCACGGTGCCGACGTGGTGGTACATTCTGCTACCAAGTTCATCGGCGGCCACGGTTCTTCTCTCGGCGGTGTGATCGTGGATGCCGGCAAGTTCGACTACAAGGCGAATGCCGACAAATATCCCTCGCTGGCGAAGCCCGACCCCAGCTATCATGGTGCCGTCTTTGCCGATGTGGCTGGTCCGGCTGCCTTTGTCACCCGCATCCGTGCCGTCATCCTGCGCGATACCGGTGCCGCCATCAGTCCGTTCAACGCCTGGATATTGCTACAGGGACTGGAGACGCTGAGCCTGCGTGTGGAGCGCCATGCCTACAACACGGAAAAGGTGGTGCAGTTCCTTGCCAACCATCCCAAGGTGGCTAAGGTGAACCATCCCTCACTACCCTCCCATCCCGACCATGAACTGTACACCAAGCTCTTCCCCAACGGCGGCGGCAGCATCTTTACCTTCGAGGTGAAGGGCGGCGAGAAGGAGGCATGGCAGTTTATCGACAAGTTGCAGATCTTCTCTCTCCTTGCCAACGTGGCTGACGTGAAGAGTCTGGTGATCCATCCTGCCACCACCACCCACTCGCAACTGTCGCCCAAGGAGCTGGAAGAGCAGCATATCTACCCCTCCACCATCCGTCTGAGCATCGGCACAGAGCATATCGACGATATCATCGATGACCTGGGAAATGCGCTGGAAAGCATTTAAGAAGCCTGAAGGCTTTAAGAAGCTGAAGCTTTAAGAAGCCGGGAGGCTTTAAGAAGCCGGGGGCTTTAAGAAGCTAAGGCTTTAAGAAGCTGAAGCTTTAAGGAGGAAAAACATTGGAGTAATTATTGAATCATCAAAAATAAAAAGAATAAAGATTATGACTAAGATAGCTAAACAACTTACGGAACTGATAGGCAAAACACCTTTGCTGGAACTGAACAAGTACTCGGAAGCTCAGGGCATCGACAGCCCCATTATCGCCAAGGTGGAGTTCTTTAACCCCGGAGGAAGCGTGAAAGACCGTATCGCCCTCGCCATGATAGAGGATGCAGAAGAGAGGGGACTGCTGAAACCGGGTGCTACCATCATAGAACCTACGAGCGGCAACACAGGCGTGGGACTGGCGCTGGTGTCGGCGGTGAAAGGATACAAACTGATTCTCACCATGCCCGAGACGATGAGCGTGGAGCGCCGCAACCTGGTCAAGGCGTATGGCGCTACCGTGAAACTCACCCCGGGTGCCGACGGCATGGCGGGTGCCATCAAGGCGGCAGAGGCCTTGCGCGACGCCACGCCCGGAGCGGTGATACTGCAACAGTTCGAGAATGGCGCCAACCCTAAAAAGCACTACGAGACTACGGGCAACGAAATCTGGGAACAGACAGAGGGCAAAGTGGATATCTTTGTGGCTGGCGTAGGTACGGGAGGTACCATCTCGGGTGTGGCTAAACGACTGAAGGAGAACAACCCCAACGTCAAGGTGGTGGCTGTGGAACCCGCCTCCTCGCCCGTGCTGAGCGGCGGCAAGCCCGGTCCGCACAAGATACAGGGCATCGGTGCCGGTTTCGTGCCCAAGACTTTCGACGGTTCACTCATCGATGAGGTGCTGCCCGTAGATAACGATGATGCCATCCGCACGGGACGTGTCATCGCCCAGCAGGAAGGACTGCTGGTGGGTATCTCTTCGGGTGCCGCCCTGTTTGCAGCCACGCAGATAGCCAAGCGCCCCGAAAATGCCGGCAAGAACATCGTGGTACTGCTGCCCGATACCGGCGAGCGCTATCTCTCTACCGTGCTCTACGCCTTCGAGGAGTATCCGTTGTAAAAAATTCATCTGATTGTAACATCCCTGTCACAGGATATTCAAGAATAATACTTACTTTTGCCATATCAAACGAAATGTAACAGATATGACAAACAGGGATTACAGGATATTGGTGGTGGATGATGAGCAGGACCTCTGCGAGATTCTGAAGTTCAACTTGGAAACGGAGGGGTATCAGGTGGATACCGCCTACTCTGCCGAAGAGGCGCTGACCATGAACCTTGCCACCTACCATCTGTTGCTTCTGGACGTGATGATGGGCGAGATGTCGGGATTTGCCCTGGCTAAGAAACTGCGGGGTAATGACGCTACCGCATCCCTGCCCATCATCTTCCTTACGGCACGCGACACGGAGAACGATATGGTGACGGGGTTCAACCTCGGGGCGGACGACTATATCTCCAAACCGTTCTCCATCCGTGAGGTACTGGTGAGGGTGCGTGCCGTGCTGAGACGCACGGGCAACGGGGCGGCAGAGGACAACAGGGAGACGCTGCAGTACCAGGGACTGCAACTGAACCTGCACAACAAGACGGTGACGGTGAACGGCGAAAAGGTGCCCTTCACGAAAACGGAGTTCGAACTGCTGCACACCCTGCTGGAGGAGAAAGGGAGGGTGTTCTCCAGACAGGAGCTCATCAACAAGGTATGGCCCAGCGATGTGCTGGTGCTCGACCGCACGGTGGATGTGAACATCACCCGACTGAGAAAGAAGATAGGTCCTTTCTCCAAGTGTATCGTCACGCGCCTGGGCTTCGGCTACCTGTTTGAGGAGTAAGGCGGACTCGCGTGTTATTTACCACCAGAATGAAAAGGCAAAACCCCGAAAGCATGAACGACCGGTTCTCCATACCACCGGCAGATTCTAACAGCAGCGGCGCTTCCTCGATAGGCAGACGCCTGTACTGGAGCGTGCTCTCGCTGTTTATCGTATTCGCCGTGTTCTTCATCGTGTTCCAGCAGGCACGTGAGAAGGAGTACAAGCGGGAACTGATAGACACCCGGCTGCAGAGCTTCAACCAGGCGCTACACAACGAACTGCAACACGAGGGGACTGTAGATGCGGGGACGATTGACGAATGTGACTTCGAGGCGTTTGTAGGCAAGCACCGACCCGAATACTGCCGTGTGACTATCATCACCTTTGACGGCAAGGTGGTCTATGACAACGAGCGCAAGGACTACGCCAACATCGTGAACCACAGCAACCGCAAGGAGATAGCGGAGGCGCTGCAACACGGGCACGGCACCGACATCAGCCGCAGCAGCAGCACGCTGAGCGGGGCTTTCTTCTACTCTGCCACCGCCTTCCCCACAGAGAGATACATCATACGAAGCGCCCTGCCCTACAACGAGAGTCTGGCGAAGAGTCTGCAGGCCGACCAGCATTTCATCTGGATCACGCTACTTGTGATTGCCGTACTCAGTCTGGTGCTCTACCGCTTCACCCATCCCTTAGGAAAGAACATCTCGGCGCTGAGGGCTTTTGCCCGGAGGGCGGATGCCAACGAGAACTTAGAGCCGGAAGACCTGGCGGCTTTTACCAACGACGAACTGGGCGAGATTTCGGAGCATATCATCAAACTGTACATGCGTCTGCAGCATACCAAGGAGGAGCAGAACCGACTGAAGCGTGAACTGACACAGAACATCGCCCACGAACTGAAGACGCCCGTGGCTGGCATCCGCGGCTATTTGGAGACCATACTGACCCATCCCGACCTGAGCGACAGCCAGCGGCAGCAGTTTCTGGAGCGCAGCTTTGCGCAGTCGCAGCGGTTGAGCAGTCTGCTTGCCGACATCTCCACGCTGAACCGCATGGACGACGCCCCCGAGATGATGGCGTTTGAAGAGGTAGATATCAGCATGATGGTGAAGCAGATAGCCACAGAGACGGCGTTGCAGTTCGAAAGCCACGGCATGACGCTCGTCAACCGGCTGCCCGACGACATCCATCTGAAGGGCAACCCCTCCATGCTTTACAGCATCTTCCGCAACTTGACCGACAACGCCCTGGCATACGCGGGCGACGGAACCACGGTGACCCTGTCGATGGAGCGTCGTGACGGCAGGATGCACTTCACCTTCAGCGACAACGGCACGGGCATTCCCGTGGAGCACCAGAAGCGCATCTTCGAACGGTTCTACCGGGTGGATAAGGGCAGAAGCAGGAAGATGGGGGGCACCGGACTGGGACTTGCCATCGTGAAGAACGCCGTACTGCTGCATGGAGGCACCATCAGCGTGCACAACAACAGCACGGGCGGCGCCTGTTTCGAATTTACATTATAGGGGGCTGTTTATTGCCACCTAAAAGACCACCCAAAGGCTTTACAAAACGGACTTTTCGTTTGTTTTTGGTCGTTACGCGCACAAAACAGCACAAAAAACGCCTAATAATTGCTGATTTCCAACTTTTTAATTAACTTTGTGCACATCTAAAACATCTGAAAAACATGCACAAAGATGCCTCCCCATACCGATTGCTGAGATTTGTGGCGCTTGCCCTGTTGACCCTGTTGCCCTTCAAGACAGAGGCAACTGCACTTACCACCTACACCGAAGAACGCCCCCTGCGCTATGTGGACAGCTGGGACCTGTGGCCCTTTTCCTACCTGGATGACAACGGCAACCCCACAGGATTCAACATCGACCTTGTCAGGGCTATAATGACAAGGCTGAACATCCCCTACGAGATACATCTGAAACACTCTGCCAACGCCTATGAGGATCTGCTGAAGGGGGAGTCGGACCTGATCATGGGCATGCACGCGCCGTTCCATGACAAGTACGGCCGATACGGACACAGCGTCATCGTGCTGTTCACCCACAGCATCCTGTCGTCCAAGAAGAGCCCCACGAAGATCAAGAAGTTCAGCGACCTCAGCAGTACCTCGCTGATCGTACACGAAAACTCTTTCTCGCACCACATGATGCGCGATTCGGGCATCGCCCAGAGGGTGGAACCCTATGACGACATGAAGGAGGCGGTACTGATGGCCAACTCCAACGACACGGTACAGGTATTGTGGAACACCATGTCGCTGAAATGGCTGGCAAACAACTACAAACTCGATGAGACGGTCATCACGCCGGTATCCATGCCCCACGGGGAATACCGCTTCATGTCCAACGACTCGGTGCTGCTGGCAAAGCTCGACAGCGTATATACCGAGATGGTGATTGACGAGGAGATACAGCCGTTGCGCAACAAATGGTTCTATCCGGAATACGAGGATTCGGGCATCCCGACGTATATATGGACCATCCTGTGGTGTATCGTGATAGTGATAGTATTCACCTTGATAACCAGCGTGATATACCGGCGCAAGGAAAGAAGGGTGACCCATGAACTGGACAACCAGAACAGGCAGCTGCAGCTCTACCTGAATTCGGGAAAGATAGAACTGTGGACCTACGAGGTAGCCACGCGGAAGATACTGTGCATCACCTCTGGCAAGGACAGCCATGCCAACAGCGTACTGGGACTGCCCGTGAACTTCATACAGGAAGACTACAACCGCATCACATCTGCCATCAACGATATCAGTCAGGGTACCAAGAAGAATGCCTCCATGGTGGTCAAGGGATATACGGACAAACGGAACACAGACCTGCATTACTACAAGCTGAGTCTGTCGGTGCTGCAACAGCAGCAGGGAACGCCCACGATGATACTGTGCACGCAGATGGACGTGACCAAGCAATACCTCTTCGAACAGGCCAACAAGGAGCGACTGCTGCAATACTACACCCTGTTTGACTCTGCCATGATGGACATGGCATACCTGGACAAGGACGGCTACCTGATCAACGTGAACAACCAGGCTTGCAAGACATTAGGCATCAAGGACAAATCGTCGTTGAAAAACGCCCGTCTGCACATCAGCCGGATCATACCGCTGCAAGGCATCATGGCAGACAGCAAGGAGGTGCAGTGGACCTCTTCGTTCAACAACCTGGACGAGGAACGTGCCAACGGCAACGTCAAGTTCATCGGCCGTAGCGGCAGGCTCTACTACGAGTCGATCTCGCTGCCCATCCTGGACAAGGACGGCAACCTGGACTGCACCTATATCGTGGGACGCGACATCACCAGTCTGGTGGATAACATCCACGAGGAACAGGAGCGCTCCAGGCGCATACACGAAGCTACCCGGCGCATACAGACCTACATCGACAACATCAACTATGTGCTGGAAGAGAGCGACATCAACATCGCCAACTACTACATCGACTCCAAGAACCTGAAGATAACACGCAACCTGCACATGCCCAAGCTGATACTGCCCCAACTGAGATGCCTCAGAATGACAGACGGCAGGCACTGGCGCAAGCTTATCAACGCCTTTGAGCGCATGGACCGCCAAAAGGCAGGCAGCACGAGTCTGGTGCTGAAGACCATCTTCAAGGACGAGGAGGGACGACCGCTGCACATGAGTTTCGACGCCGTGCCCGTATATAGCGAGAAGGGCAAGATAGACCACTACTTCGGCCTGTGCCGCAACGTGAGCGAACTGGTGGAGACCGAACGGCTGCTGGAGATAGAGACCAAGAAAGCCCAGGAGGCGGAGACGCTGAAGAACGCGTTCCTGCGCAACATGAGCCACGAGATACGCACGCCGCTGAATGCCGTCATCGGATTTGCCGAACTCTTCGATACCGACCATGCTCCCGAAGACGAAGCTATCTTTGTGGAGGAAATCAAGAAGAACACCGACATCCTGCTGAAGCTGGTGAACGACATCCTGCTGCTCTCGCGCTTAGATGCCAATATGATAGAGTTCAAGAGCCAGCCCACAGACATCGTCAATACCATCGAAGCCCACTGCAACCTTGGATGGAGCCAATACCTCAACAACGACGTCAAGGTGCAGTTTGAGCATACCTACGAACAGCTGACGGTGAATGCCGACCGAGAGAACCTGGCACGGGTGATAGAGCACATCGCCGGCAACGCCGCCCACTATACCAGCAAAGGCTTCATCTACGTGAAATACAGCTATCATGGCGGCAATCTGATTATCTCTATCGAAGATACGGGTGTGGGCATGAGCAAGGAGCATCTGAAGCACCTGTTCGACCGCTTCTCGGATATGAAGGCGGAAAACAGGCAGAGTACCGGACTGGGCATGCACATCTGCAAGGAGATGATCACACAGATGGGCGGAACCATCGACGTGGATTCGGAACCGGGCAGAGGTACCACGGTATGGATCAACCTGCCTTGCGAACTGATTGAAATGAAAAAGAGTAACAAAACCAACAGTGAAGTATGAAAAGCCGTTCCTTATATACCCTCAGACGTGTGACAAGCCTGCTGCTCCTTGCCTGTGCCATGGCATGGTGCATGCCTACCGGAAGCAGGGCGGCAATCCGCGCACAGCAGATGGACAAATATACCTCGGCCAATCCCCTTGTAGTGGTGATGGACTGGGAATGCCGACCCTACGAATACCGCAACGACAACGGCGAGCCTTGCGGATACGACGTGGACGTGGTGACCGAGGTGCTGGACAACCTGGATATCCCCTTCGTCATCGTCATGAAGGACTGGCAGGGCGCCATGAAGATGTTCGGACAGAAAAAGGCGGACATCATCATCTCGAAGAACAGGCTGCCCTACCCCGGCCTCTACTACGGACAGACCATACTCGCCAGCTACCAGGAAGGCATCGCCTACCGCGCCAACGAGGAAGCACCGACAGACTACAAGCGCATGGGCAAGGACCGCAAAGTGGGCTTCAAGAACAAGGACTACGTGCAAAACATCGGAAGACTTCTGGACACGGAATTCAGTCATCCTGTCACCGCCACACCCCAGCACGGACTGCACATGCTCAACAACGGGGAGATAGACTACTACATCTGCGGTGCCAATACGCTGAAGTGGGTGATCAACGAGATGAAGATTACCGACGTGGAGATCACCAGCACAGGTATGCCCTCGATACCGCTCAAGTTCACCACCCACAGCAAGGAGCTGCGCGACCTGCTCGACGACCAGTTTGCACGACTGGACCAGGCAGGAAAGATAAAGAAGATTGTCAACAAATGGTTCCATCCTGAAATCTACGAGCGCGACGCCTCGCCTGTGGTCATCTACCTGATAGCAGGCGCCTTGGTGATACTGCTGGTACACCTGATTCTCAACCACCTCATCAACAAGCGTATCGCCAAGCGTACTGAGACCATCAAGGAACAGAACAAGCTGCTGGCAAAAGCCCTGGAACTGTCGAACAACTACGTGGTGAGACACGACTTTGCCACCCATACCATACACAATATCTACGGCAATCTGGTGCCCAAGGAGGGAATCAGGCATGACGACTACCTGAGCCGTGTGCATCCCGACGACCGCGGAGACATGTTGCAGTACTCGGCTGACATGAAGAGCGGAAAGATAAACAACAAGGAGAACAACTACAGGTTCAACCTGGGGACGCCCGAACAGCCCGAATGGCACTCGCTGAAGGTACAGAGCATCAGCGAGACCGACAGGTACGGAAAACTTACCGCCAGCATCTCTACCGTGATCGACATCACCGAAGAACAAGAGGCGATGGAGGCCAACGAGAAACTCACGGAGAAGTATATCAACATCTTCGAGCAGTCTCTCGTAGGACTCTCGCTCTATGACAACACAGGAAAGCTGGTTTCGGTGAACGCCACCATGCGCCGCATCTTCCACTTCGAGAATGATGAAGACAAGTTCTATTTCGACCTCAACCTGTACGACCTGCCCTTCCTGAAGAACAACGTGAAGCGCTACCAGCCGGTGGGCATGCACTTCTGCACCCAGATACACATCCCCGAGCGCAAGATGTACGACTACCTGGAAATCAAGATGCGCCCCATCAAGGACGAGGAAGGACAACTGAAGTTCGTGATGCTTACCGCACGCAACATTACCGAGGACTACAAGCTGTACAAGGAGAGCAAGGTGAACGAGAAGCGGCTGGCATCAATCAACAAGAAGGTGAAGCAGTATGAAGCCAACATGCGCTACCTGATGGAGGTGAACCAGATGAGGGTATGGCGCTCGTCGCTGGTAACCAAGGAGGTTGCTTACTTCAAGGACCTGTATCATTATGAATACAAGTTCACCTTCGAGGAGTTCATGAGCAAGCTGACAGGCGAGGTGCGCGACGACCGTCTGCAGGACATGCTGCATCCCGACCAGAACACCAAGTCGCTGTACAAGTCGCTCATCTCTGCCAAGAACCTGTTTGTCATAGACAACAAGGAGCACTGGTACAACGTGAACAGCATCCCCGAACGCGATGCCGAGGGCACGGTGATAGGCTACTTCGGACTGATACGCGACGTGACCACGCTGATGGAGAAACAGGCAGCACTGCGTAACGAGACCTTCAGGGCGAACGAGAGCGGCAAGCAGAAGAGTGCCTTCCTCGCCAACATGACCCATGAGATACGCACCCCGCTCAACGCCATCGTGGGCTTCTGCGACCTGCTGCAGGCCATCGACGCACCCGAGGAGCGCAAGGAGTTCACCCGCATCATACGCAACAACTGCGACATGCTGCTGCAACTCATCAACGATATCCTCGACATCTCTACCATGGATAGCAACAGTCAGGTACTGCAGCCGCACGACGTGGATTTCTCAGCCGCTTTCGACGATATATGCACCACCCTTGCCACCCGCGTGACAACGCCCGGAGTACAGTATCTCTGCGACAACCCCTATCCCACCTATCCCACGGTGATGGATAGCGGGCGCATCCAGCAGGTAATCACCAACTTTGTGACCAATGCCGTGAAATATACCCAGCAGGGACATATCAAGGTGGGCTACCGCGAAGAGGGCGGCGGACTGTACGTCTATTGCGAAGATACCGGAACGGGCATTCCCAAGGACAAGTGCGAAAAGGTATTCGACCGCTTCGTGAAACTCAACGACTTCATACAGGGCACAGGTCTGGGACTGAGCATCTGCAAGGCCATCATCGACCAGTGCCACGGCAAGATAGGCGTAAACTCTGAGGAGGGAAAAGGCTCTACCTTCTGGTTCTGGATTCCCTGTCCGAGAAAGGGATAAGAGGGCACTCAGCAGATTTCCGCCGAAGACTGCCGGCGCCGTAACAACAAACTATTCATTATGCAGAAAAGCCAATACCTTGTAGCTAACGAGCACGACCTGAAATGGGGACTTACCGTGAGTACCGTAGGTTATGAAGAGATAGCCCCGGGCGACGCCTACCCCACACACGGACATGCTGACGGTTATTACTTCAACATAGAGACTGGGCGCGAACTGAACGAGTACCAGTTGCTGTACATCGTGGAGGGCGAAGGAGTGTTCCGCAGCGAGCACTATCCCGAGACGAGGGTCAGCGAGGGCGACATGTTCCTGCTTTTCCCCGGAGAGCGGCACAGCTACCACCCCCTCGCCTCGTGCGGATGGAAGAAATACTGGATAGGCTTCAAGGGCAGGAACATCGACGACCGGCTGGCGGCTGGCTTCCTGAGCATCAACAATCCCATCTACCATATCGGCTATTCCGCCGACATGATCCACCTGTTCAGAAACGCCTACGAAACCGCCCTGCAGGAGGCCGCCTACGTGCAACAACTGCTGGCGGGCATCGTGAACCACATGCTGGGCATCATGTATGCCATGGAGCGCAACATCCAGCTCAACAAGAAATACTCGCACGTAGATATGATCAACCGTGCCCGTCTGCGCATCAGGGAGGCGGTGGAGAGCAACCTGACCATCCAGCAGATAGCGGAAGAATCGGGCATGAGCTATTCCAACTTCCGCAAGCTGTTCAAGGAATATACGGGCATGTCGCCGGCACTCTACCAGCAAGACCTGAAGCTGCAGCGTGCCAAAGAACTGCTGACCGCCACAGACATGAGCATCAAGGAGATTGCCTACCGGCTGAATTTCGACTCGCCTGACTATTTCTCTGCCAAGTTCAAGATCAAGACCGGCAGAAAGCCCAGCGAGATGCGCCAGCACGGCTGACAACCCTACAACCGTCTGAAACTCTGCAACAGACCTGACAACCATAAACCGTAACCGACAAGAAAACAGCGCCCGCCCCAAGGCAGACGCTGTTTTCTTTGACGGTATATCAGAGCGTATCTTCCCCGTACTTATCAGAACAGGAAGGCTTTCTCCAACCAATACACGGCGATACCGGCAAGGTAGCCCACAAGTACGATCCAGGAGATATGGCGCAGATACCAGCCGAAGGTAATCTTCTCAAGACCCATCACCACCACACCTGCGGCAGAGCCGATGATAAGCATCGAACCGCCCACACCGGCACAGTAGGCCAGGAGCTGCCAGAAGATGCCGTCCACCGCCATATCGCCGGTAGGAGTAACGGGATACATGCCCATACAGCCAGCCACTAAAGGCACGTTATCGACGATGCTCGAGAGGATACCGATGATACCCGTCACCAGGTAGTGGTTGCCGTTGAACGCCACGTTCAAGCCCTCGCCCAGCATCTCCAGCACGCCGATGGTCTCAAGACAAGCCACAGCCATCAGGATGCCCAGGAAGAAGAGGATGGTGCCCATGTCGATGCGCGACAGCATATTGGTGACACGCTTCTGCATGCCCCCCTTGTCGCCCACACGATGCAGGTTGCGGTAGAACACCTCGGTAACGGTCCACAGCACGCCCAGCACCAGCAGGATGCCCACAAACGGGGGCAGATGGGTGATGCTCTTGAAGATGGGCACGAAGATGAGTCCGCCCACTCCCAGCAGGAACACCACCTTGCGCTGTGAGGCGGTAAAGTCGCTACCGCCCTGTTGTACGGCCTCCTCTTCAGCACCCTGCATGTTGCCCTTGAGCTGCAACGACAGGAGCCATGCGGGAATCACCATCGACACCACCGAAGGGATGAGGACCTCGGTAATCACGCCGATGGCGGTAATCACACCCTTGTTCCACAGCATGATGGTAGTCACGTCGCCGATGGGCGAGAAGGCGCCGCCGCTGTTGGCAGCAATCACCACGAGCGAGGCATAAATCAGACGGTCTTTCTTGTCCTGCACCAGTTTGCGCAGTATCATCACCATCACGATACTGGTGGTCAGGTTGTCAAGGATAGCAGAGAGGATGAACGTCAGCCAAGCTATCTTCCACAACAGCGACCGCTTCTTGGTAGTCTGCAGCATGTCGCGCACGAAGTTGAAGCCACCGTTCTGATCAACCACCTCCACGATGGTCATCGCTCCCATCAGGAAGAACAGGGTGGTAGAAGTGCTTCCCAGATGCTTTTCCATCACCTCGCTCACCGCCTGCGCCATGCTGTCGGGCAGGGCTCCGGCGATATAGCTGCCGGGGTCGAGCATGAAGAGGGTCCAGCACCCCACAAACATCAGCAGCGCCACCGCCGCTTTGTTCACCTTGGTCAGGCTTTCGATGGCTATGAAGAAATAGCCGAGCACGAAAACCGCCACAATCCAAATTGTCAATGTAGTCATTTGATTATGTTTTTAATTGTTTGTTGTTATAATGTTTGTTTTTCTTCTACAAGGGTTTGCCTTTACGTTCACCAGGCTGCCGCCTGCCTTCTTCAGGTTCGGGTAGTTAACAGTCGTCGATGATGCCGCCCTGAAGGGAAGCACCGGTGCAAATGTAATAATAATATTGCAATCCCGACAATTTTATGGGACAATAAAAATGAATAATCACGTAATCGTTTACCGGTAAGCCCCGCAGTCGGCGCAGCAGGAGCATGGCGGCACTTCACAAATCTTTTAGAAAAAAATCAAATAATCATGGCATGTTTTTCACAAAAAAAACTATCTTTGCACAACGCATAATAATTAAACAGAACCGAATGTTTTCCGAAACATTCGCGACAATACTGCTAACAAATCGAAACCATGGAAGACAAGAAACACTTTTTTGCCGTTGACTTGGGTGCCACCAGCGGACGCACCATTATCGGCACATTGGAGAACGACCGTATCGAACTGGAAGAGCTGACCCGTTTTGACAATAACCTGATAGAGACGGGCGGACACTTTTACTGGGACATCTACGCCCTGTATTTCGAGGTAATCAAGGGTCTGAAACTCGTGGCACAGCGCAACATCGCCATCACCTCTATCGGTATCGACACCTGGGGTGTGGACTTCGTATGCGTGGGCAAGGACGGAGCGTTGCTGCGCAACCCGCTGGCTTACCGCGACCCGCACACCTTCGGCATGATGGAGGACTACTTTGAAAAGGCCGTTGACAAGAAGACGGTATATGACATCACGGGCATCCAGTTCATGAACTTCAACTCGCTGTTCCAGCTGTATGCCATGCGCAAGAACAACGACACCGCCCTGGAGCATGCAGAGAAGATACTCTTTGTGCCCGATGCGCTGAGCTATATGCTTACAGGCAAGATGGTGTGCGAATACACCATCGCCTCTACCAGTCAGATACTCGACCCGAAGACCAAGCAGCTCGATGGCAAACTGCTGCAGAGCGTGGGACTGACCGCCGACAACTTCGGTCCGATGGTGAACCCTGCCACAGAGATAGGCACCATCACCGAGGAGGTGCAGCGCATGACCGGTCTGGGTGCCGTGCCCGTGATTGCCGTGGCTGGCCATGACACAGGTAGCGCCGTGGCTGCCGTACCTGCCAAGAACGAGAAGTTTGCCTACCTGAGCAGCGGCACCTGGAGCCTGATGGGTATCGAGACCCGCGATGCCATCATCAACGAGGTGAGCTACGGTCGCAACTTCACCAACGAGGGAGGTATCGAGGGCACTACCCGCTTCCTGAAGAATATCTGCGGCATGTGGCTCTATGAGCGTTGCCGTAAGGAATGGACCGACGCACCCAAGTCGCACGCCGAACTGCAGGCAGAGGCGATGAAGCAGCCTGCCTTCCAGAGCATCATCAATCCCGACGACGCCATGTTCGCCAACCCGTCATCGATGGTAGAGGCGATACAGACCTACTGCCGCAACACCAACCAGCATGTGCCCGAGGGTTATGCCGAGATCTGCCGTTGCATCTTCGACTCGCTGGCTTTGCGCTACCGTCAGGTGTTCGGCTACCTGAAGGAGATGGCTTCTTTCCCCATCGAGGTACTCCACATCATCGGCGGTGGCAGTCTGAACAACTACCTCAACCAGTTTACCGCCAACAGTCTGGGCGTGGAGGTGCTGGCTGGTCCGCAGGAGGGTACCGCTCTGGGCAACATCATGCTGCAGGCACAGGCAAGCGGCGAGGTGAGAGACATCTGGGACATGCGCCGCATCATCGCCAACAGTCTTGAACTGAAGCAATTCCTGCCTCAGGACAAGGAAGTATGGGATGCCGCCTACGAGAAGTTCGTGGCTATCTGCGGAGAATAACATCACTGAGGAATCATCACAGACTTCAGAAAAACAGACATCAAGAACATATCAAATATTCATTAACTAAAAAACAATCTGAAACATCATGAAAGAAGAACTTGTAAAAAAAGCGTATGAAGTGGCGAAAGAGCGCTACGCTGAAATTGGAGTGGATACCGAAGCCGTGCTGAAACAACTGCAGGACTTCCACCTGTCTATGCATTGCTGGCAGGCTGACGACGTGAAGGGATTCGAAGTACAGGCAGGAGCTATGTCGGGCGGTATCCAGTCAACCGGCGACTTCCCCGGTGCTGCACGCAACATCGACGAACTGCGCCAGGATATCCTGAAGGCCAAGAGCCTGATTCCCGGCAACCACCGTCTGAACCTGCACGAGATTTACGGTGACTTCCAGGGCAAGGTAGTTGACCGCGACGAGGTGACCGTAGAATACTTCCAGTCTTGGATTGACTGGGCTAAGGAGAACGACACCAAGCTCGACTTCAACTCCTCCAGCTTCTCTCATCCCAAATCAGGCAGCCTCAGCCTTGCCAACCCCGACGAGGGCATCCGCCAGTTCTGGGTAGAGCACACCAAGCGTTGCCGCGACATCGCCAACGCCATGGGTGAGGCTCAGAACGACCCCTGTATCATGAACCTCTGGGTACACGACGGATGCAAGGACGTATCTGTAAACCACGCCCTGTACCGCAACACCTTGAAGAAGTCGCTCGACGAGATCTTCGAGAAGGAGCAGCCCATGATGAAAGACTGTATCGAGGGTAAGGTATTCGGTATCGGTCTGGAGTCGTTTACCGTAGGTTCTCACGACTTCTATACCGCATACGCCGCACAGAACAACAAGATTCTGACCATCGACACCGGTCACTATCATCCCACAGAGTCGCCTGCTGACAAGGTATCTGCCGTGCTGCCTTTCATCAAGGAACTGATGCTTCACGTATCACGCCCCGTCCGTTGGGACTCTGACCACGTGACCATCATGGACGACCCCACACAGGAACTGTTCTTCGAGATTGTACGTGCCAACGCTTTGGATCGTGTACACTACGGTCTGGACTTCTTTGACGGCTCTATCAACCGTATCGGTGCCTACGTTATCGGTTCCCGTTCTGCACAGAAGTGTATGCTGCGCGCCCTGCTCGAGCCGAAAGAGACCATCTCCAAGCTGGAATTGGCTGGCGAAGGCTACAAGGTGCTCACCATCGTGGAAGAGCAGAAGGCGATGCCATGGCAGGCTGTTTACGACGAGTTCTGCGTGCGCAACAACGTGCCCGTAGGTCAGGAGTTCATCGCCGACATCGACAAGTATGTGGCTGATGTAGTTTCCAAGAGAGCATAAGTCCGTTAGCATACGATGGAAATCATTATAGGACTTCTCATTATCGCCATCGGCGCATTCTGCCAGTCAAGCTGCTACGTGCCCATCAACAAGATCAAGGATTGGTCGTGGGAGAGCTACTGGCTGGTACAGGGTGTGTTTGCATGGTTGCTGTTTCCTCTGCTGGGCGCCCTTCTTGCGGTGCCCGCAGCGGGAGGCTCCCTCTGCTCGCTCTTTGCCACAGCCGACAGTTTCAGCCTGTGGATGACGGTACTCTTCGGAGTATTGTGGGGTGTGGGCGGACTCACCTTCGGCTTGTCCATGCGCTATCTTGGTGTAGCGTTGGGACAGAGCATCGCGCTGGGCACCTGTGCCGGTTTGGGCACTATCATGGGTCCCGTATTGCTCAACATCTTCTTCCCCGAACAGGATGCGCTTTCGTCGCTCACCTTTGCTGTGATCATCGGCGTGGTGGTCACCCTGCTGGGTATCGCCATCATCGGTGTGGCTGGTTCCATGAAGGCGTCGTCGCTCTCTGAAGAGGAGAAGAAGGCGGCTGTGAAGGACTTCAACTTCCCCAAGGGACTGGCGATTGCCCTGCTGGCTGGCTTTATGAGTGGCTGCTTCAACGTTGGTCTGGAGTTTGGCAAGGACATCAACTTCGGCGAACTGACCGACCCGATGTACCGCACCCTGCCTGCCACCCTGTTGGTGACCATCGGCGGTTTTGTGACCAATGCCATCTATTGTCTGTCACAGAATGCCAAGAACGGCACTTTCGGCGACTATAAGAAAGGCTCGGTATGGGTAAACAACCTCATCTTCTGCGCCATCGCCGGCGGTCTGTGGTACAGCCAGTTCTTCGGCTTGTCATTGGGCAAGGGCTTCCTGGAGTCCTCTCCCGTGCTCACCACCCTCGCCTTCTGCATCCTGATGGCACTCAACGTGGTGTTCTCCAATGTTTGGGGTATCATCCTCAAGGAGTGGAAGGGTTGTTCCAACAAGACCATCGGTGTGCTGCTGCTCGGCATCGTGGTGCTCGTCATCTCATGCTTCCTGCCGCAGCTGATTTAAGAAATGTAGGGTTCATCCCACTATCCCTTTCAAGGGGTATTCAATCTATAAGAGTTACCTGGTCCATTCCGGGTAACTCTTTTTTTGGTGGAAATATTCATTTATTCTTGGGGTTATTGATGCTTTTTTGTATTTTTACATCGCATAATAAATCTTTGCATCATGACTATCAATATGATTAAAAGCACAGTGGCAAACTATTTCAAGGCCCAACCGGTCTTGAAGGCATGGCTGTTCGGTTCTTTCTCACGAAATGAGCAGACACCAGACAGCGATGTTGACATCATTGTGTTATTAGACAAAAGCCGTCCCATCGGTCTCAAGTTCTTTGGGATGTGGAGCGATTTGGAGGAACTGTTAGGACGCAAGGTTGACTTGGTATCAGAAGGGACACTTCTGCCATTTGCCAAAGAATCTGTAGAAAAGGACAAAATTCTAATTTATGAGAGAGGCAAGTAAAGGATTATTTAAAAGAATTCTGATAGATTCTTTCTCGTTATATCAAAGAAGACTAAGAAGTAACCCGGCAGAACCGGAATAATCAACAGTTTTCTTTGCACCAAACAGTTTTTTGTGTACCTTTACATTCGTAAATAGCAGGTAATTACACAACTAATTGCAAATAGCATGATTTCGCTTTGGCGAAACAGAACAGATATACGAATTTAAAACGAAGACGACGAAACAGAGAGTTTAGAAACATAACATATTGACATAAAGCAACATCAGACTATCATTGTGGTGTTCCAGAAA
>CALZXH010000014.1 GCA_945830055.1 uncultured Prevotella sp. | reverse complement strand
GAGCACCTGACTCTTAATCAGGGTGTCCAGGGTTCGAGCCCCTGCAGGCGTACATTAAACGGATAAGCGTACTGTCGTTACAGTGCGCTTATTGATTTATAGGCAGGTATCCCACAGGCGCCTGTCTATCGGTAATCCACCTAAAAAGCGACAAAATGATAACCTTTCCAATCGCCAAAATCAATCTTGGCTTGAATATTGTAGAAAAACGAAGTGACGGATACCATAATCTGGAAACGGTATTCTACCCGCTGCCCATACACGATGCCCTTGAAATACATGAGATGGACAAAGGGTTTCCGTCTTCGGTAGATTGCGACATCAAGGTAAGCAACATGGTGATTGAGGGTGACGAGCAAAAGAACCTTGTGGTAAAGGCATACAACCTGCTGGCACAACGGTTCGAGCTGCCACGCCTGCATGTTCATCTGCATAAGTTCATCCCCTCACAGGCGGGTCTGGGAGGAGGCTCCAGCGATGCCGCCTATATGCTGACCCTGCTCAACCGGGAGTATCGCCTGGGACTCGATACCGAAGAGCTTATCCATCTTGCCAAAAGTCTGGGAGCCGACTGCCCGTTCTTCATCGATCCCCAGCCTGCGTATGCCACAGGTATCGGAGAAAAGCTTACCCCTGTGAACCTGAATCTGAGCGGCTATCATATCGCTGTCATCAAACCGAACATAGCGGTATCAACGGCAGAGGCTTTCCGCAATATTATCCCCGAAATGCCGGAAAAGAAATGTGCGGAGATTGTGCTGCAGCCAATAGACACATGGAAGACAGAACTGCAAAACGACTTCGAGAAAAGCATCTTCATGCAGCATCCGGAACTACAGAGAATCAAGGACATGCTGTATGATACAGGAGCAGCATACGCAAGCATGAGCGGCAGCGGGAGCAGCATCTACGGCATTTACCGCCAGCAACCGCAAGAGGAAGCCCTCAAGCAGGCATGCGAGGAAAGCGGGCTGTCACCATACATCCAGACAACGATCGTGGAAAAACTGTCAAGATAACAAAAAAGCTGCATCGATAGGTGCAGCTTCTTTTGTTATCAGGTGTCCGGATTCTACTGGACTGAACCTCCTACAATATCCAGCAGTTCGTTTGTAATGGCCTGTTGGCGGCTCTTGTTGTACTGAAGTTTCAGTTCCCTTAGCAGTTCGTCGGCATTATCCGTAGCGGTCTGCATGGCAACCATTCTCGCCGCATGTTCACTCGCATTGCTGTCGAGCAGAGCAGTATAAAGCATCAGATGGGCCAACTTGGGAATAAGTGCGGAGAGTACCGTATTCATATCCGGTTCCACAATAAAGTTGTCATTGAGCGGTTTGCCGTCAAATTCCCTCTTCTTCTTCCGTTGTGCCTCACGCATTTCCTTTTCTTTCAGATACTGCTGGGATTCCTTGGTGGCAATCACCGTAGTAAGGTCACGCTCGTGGTCGCGCACCAGCTCTCCCTTGACATCAATGGGAAGGAATGTCTTTCTGGTGAGTATCTGCGAACCGGCACTCTTGAAGTGATGATAGATAAGTTCCACCCTGTCTATCTCGCCCCGCAGGAACAGCTGTCCCAACTCCCTGGCAATGTCAATACATTGCTGGACATTCGGTTTGTCGGCCAGGTCGGTAAACGAGCCTGCCACCTTCAGCCCCATCTTTGCAGCTCTCTCTGCTGCCTTTCTGCCAATGGGGTATATCAGCACATTCTCTTTCCCGATGGAGGGATAATCGCCGATAGCCTGCTCCATCAGTTTGAGCACATTGGTGTTGAATCCGCCGCAGAGACTGCTATTGGAAGAGAAAACCACCAGAGCGATACGATTTACCGGACGTTCCTGTGTGAACACGTTCGACGCATCAGCCTCAGAAGCGATAAACGACTTGAGGATATGTTCCAACAGTGTTTCGTAAGGCAACATGTTTTCAATCATCACCTGTGCATGGTGCAACTTCGAAGAAGCCACCATTTTCATTGCACTGGTAATTTTGCGGGTGCTATTCACACTGGCAATGCGCGTTTTGATTTCTTTCAATGACGGCATACGGTAAACTTATCTGGAATTTAATAACTCGCGGCGATGTCTTCCATCACCTTTTCAATGGTAGCTGTAATCTGGTCGTCAATCTTGCCGCTTCCCAATGTGGCAATCACATCAGGATGTGACGAACGGAGTTTTGCAAGGAAAGTGTCCTGGCACTCACGCACCTTCTCTACCGGCACGCGATGCATCAATCCGTGGGTTCCGCAATAGAGAATGGCAATCTGCTCGCCTACGGGCATCGGACTGTATTGCGGCTGGATGAGCAACTGGTTGTTCTTACGACCACGGTCAAGAGTCATGGCGGTCACAGCGTCCATATCGCTTGAGAACTTAGAGAAGCTCTCCAGCTCACGGTATTGAGCCTGGTCGATCTTCAAGGTACCAGCCACTTTCTTCATACTCTTGATTTGTGCAGAACCACCCACACGTGATACCGAGATACCCACATTGATGGCAGGACGGAAGCCCTGATTGAAGAGATCGCTCTCCAGATAAATCTGTCCGTCGGTGATAGAAATCACGTTGGTAGGAATGTATGCCGAAACGTCACCTGCCTGTGTCTCGATGATGGGAAGCGCAGTCAGCGAACCGCCTCCACGCACATGGCCTTTCATACACTCAGGCAGGTCGTTCATCTGCTCTGCCACCTCCTGCTGTTCGTTGATTTTTGCGGCACGTTCCAGCAGACGGCTGTGCAGATAGAACACGTCACCGGGATAGGCTTCACGTCCGGAAGGACGACGGAGGATAAGCGACACCTCGCGGTATGCCACAGCCTGCTTGGAGAGGTCGTCATAGACTACCAATGCCGAGAAGCCGCGGTCGCGGAAATATTCTCCGATGGCTGCTCCGGCAAAAGGAGCATAGTACTGCATGGCAGCGGGATCAGCTGCGGTGGCTGCCACCACGATGGTATAGGGCAAGGCACCACGTTCCTTCAGGTTCTGCACCAGGGCTGCCACGGTAGATGCTTTCTGTCCGATGGCAACATAGATGCAATATACCGGTTTGCCTGCCTCATAAAAACTCTTCTGGTTGATGATTGTATCAAGGGCAATCGCCGTCTTTCCCGTCTGTCGGTCACCGATGATGAGCTCACGCTGACCTCTTCCGATAGGAATCATCGAGTCAACAGCCTTCAATCCCGTCTGGAGCGGCTCCTTTACGGGCTGACGGTATATCACACCGGGTGCCTTTCTGTCGAGAGGCATTTCAAACGACTCCTGGAGGTCTATGGCTCCCAGTCCGTCAATAGCCTCGCCCAAGGGATTGATGACACGACCCAGCATATTGTCGTTGACACGGATACTGGCGATACGCTTGGTGCGCTTCACCACCATTCCTTCCTTGATATCCGAGGTGGTGCCCAACAGCACACAGCCCACATTGTCTTCCTCAAGGTTCATCACGATAGCCATGGTGCCGTTTTCGAACTCCAACAACTCATTGGCTTCAGCATTGCGCAATCCGTATATACGAGCCACACCATCGCTCACCTGGAGCACGGTGCCGACCTCATCAAACTGCTGTCCGCCACTAATGCCCTGAAGTTGCTCAAGCAACATCTGTGACACCTCACTTGGTTTGATTTTATCTGACATTGTTTTCTTGGTTCTTTCTGAATAATAAAATTACTTCTTCAAATGGTTCAGCATCTTACGCAACTGGGTATGGACACTGGCGTCCAAACGGTAAGTGTCGTATTCAAGCACGAAGCCACCCAGGATATCGGGCGAAACCTCGGTCTCAAATTCCACCGTGCCTTTCGTCTTACGCTCAACCATTTGCCGCATTCTCTGCTCAGTGGCTTCTGATACGGCAACAGCGGTGATGAGTTTGCCGCGGATGATATTCTTCTGCTGCCGGTAAAGAGTGATATACGAATTTGCCATGAACTGAAGAAAGTCCTCACGGTTTTCCTTCAACACGAGCGAGACAAACCGGCTGGAAAGCTGCGACGGATTTCCTCCGAGCGCCATGGCCAGCAGCTTGTTCTTGGTGTCTTTAGGAAGCATGGGATTATCTATCGTGGACCTAAGTCCGGGTACTTCAATGAAGTTCTTGGCAAGAACCGTCATTTCATGATACACCGTGTCCTCAAGCTTTGCTCCGGCGGCTGCCTTGAGCAGCGCACGGGCATATCTCACCGATATTACTCCTACGTTCATATTCCCTACCCTTTATCTTCAACAGAAATTTCGTCCAACAGCCGGTCGATGGTTTCCATCTGCTTGGCGTCTGAGGAAAGCTCCTTGCGAAGTATCTTCTCAGCCACCATCACAGACAGCTCTGCCACCTGCGCACGCAACTCGCTGATGGCCGCCTGCTTCTGACTTTCTATCTCGGCTTTGGCATTGCTGATGAGACGGCTGGCTTCCTCTTGCGCTTTCTTTTGCGCCTGAGCCACAATGGCATCACGGGTTTCGGCTGCCTCGCTCAACAGCTGCGCCTGTTTCTGACGAGCCTCCTGAAGCATGCTTTCACCCTCTTTTTGAATGTTAGCCAACCGTTCTGATGCTTCATGGGCTTTCTGCAGGCTCTCATCGATGTAGTTCTTGCGTTTCTCTACCATACCGATGATGACAGGAAAACCATACTTGCCTACAAAGAAGAAAACCACCAAGAATGCCACAAGCATCCAAAACAGCAATCCCAAATCGGGAGTCAGTATTGATGGCAAATTTTCCATTGTAAAAAGTTAAAATTCAAGATACGTTTTCTATCCTTATTTGATAAGGAATGCACAAGCTGCCACAGCAAAGAGGGCAACACCTTCAACAAATGCAGAGGTAAGGATCATGTTGGTCTGAATCTTGCCTGTTGCCTCGGGCTGACGTGCAATGGCATCCATGGCGCTGCCACCAATCTTACCGATACCAATACCTGCACCAAGAGTTGCAATACCTGCTCCCAGACCGCAGCCCAGCTGTGCCAGACCTTCAGCGGCCAATAATGTTGAAATAATCATAATTGTATAATTTTTAAGTTGTTAATATTATTGCAATTTCTTTATTCTATCTTACTATGTAGTTCTATCTTTATATATTATATCCTCGGTCATGTACAAGTCATTCTGCATGGTGTTCCTTATGTGCCTGTCCGATGAACACGGCACTCAACATGGTGAAGACGTATGCCTGCACAAAAGCCACAAGTGTCTCAAGCGCATACATAAACAGCATCATGACTACGCCAAATACATTCAGTCCATAGCCAAACGTGTTGTCGCCCATCGTCCATCCCAAGAAAATCACACAGGTGAAGCTCAATATCACGGCATGACCTGCCATCATGTTGGCAAAAAGACGAATCATCAACGCAAAGGGCTTGGTGAAAATACCGAACAATTCGATGACGGGCATAAGCGGAACGGGATAGGCTTTCAGGAACACAGGCACCTCAGGCCAGAATATCTCCTTCCAGTACTCCCTGTTGCCGAACAGGTTGACCGCAAGCATGGTACACACAGCAAGGAACAGCGTTACGTTGATATTACCTGTTACATTGGAACCTCCGGGGAATACGGGGAACAATCCAACCAGATTGATGAAGAAAATCAGAAAGAAGACCGTCAGCAAATAAGGTGCATACTTTCTATAATGCTTCTCTCCGATAGAAGGGCGAATCACATCGTCATGGATAGACATGACAAGCATTTCTATCGTACCGACAAAACCTTTGGGAGCCGGACTCTTTTCATCGCGCCTTCTGTACCAAAAGGCACACGACATGAATATCGCGATCATCAGGATGACAACAATCCATATCTGGACGGCAATCTTCGTAAGACTGAGATCTATGGGCCTTTCTGACGTGCCGTCGGGCAACTTCTCATAAATCTTGCCATGATGGGCAGCATCAAAATAGAAAGGTTCGGGCAAGGTGTGGGCATCACAGAATACCCACTCTCCTGTCTGGCTGTTTCTGACGATGATAGGCAGAAGAATACTTATATGCTTGCCCTCGTAAGTAGCAATGTGCCATTCGTAAGAGTCGGCAAGATGTTCCATCACAATCTCTGGAATGTTCAAGCCTTCTTCATTCTCCGACGCCATAGCCGATGAGGGCATGACCGCCATCAAGACCAGTAGGAAAATCGCCCTTAAATATTTCATCTTGCACATTTGTCGTTATTGTTTATTGAATTTGTCGCTATTGTTGGATACGATGGAAAAAAAGATTGAGTGCAGGCCCAGCATCACGAAGTAATAGACAAGGAACACTATGACGAAAGCCATCATTCCCGACTCATCGAAAAGCGTGACATAGCAGACGAACATGACTGCCAAAGCCAACAGCATACGGAAGCCTGATACTGCAGAGTAGAAAGTGGTCAGATGATCAGGAGCCTTGCTTGCGACCCTGCGCCAAATCAGAATATCCGACACATTGACGACAAGCGAGAAAGCCACACTGACAACAGCGGGTAACAACAGCCCCTGAAACGCCCCTAATACTGCAGCCGCATAGACTGCGACAGAGACAGCTGACACGAGCACCGCTATCCACAGGAGATATCTGACACACAATCTGTTGATGTATTCCATACAAACTTACAGTTCTACACAGAGGTTGACCTCATCGCCCTGGACTTCTACAAATCCCCCGGAAATGGTCATCTCCTTGCGCCCGTCATCGACCGTTTCATAAATCAGCCGCCCTTGGACAAGCGACGAGATAAGAGGAGCATGGTTGGGTAAGACCTGAAACTCGCCCATCATACCAGGTACAATCACGCTGTTCACGTCTCCCACAAAGACTATCTTCTCAGGTGAAACAATCCTCAATCTTAAACTCATATCTGCAACCTTTAAGCATTAACCTTTTGCAGCCTCCATCAGTTTCTTCGCCTTGGCCTTGGCATCTTCTATGGTGCCCACGTTGAGGAATGCCTGCTCAGGCAGGTCGTCCACCTCTCCGTCAAGGATGGCATTGAAGCCTTTGATGGTGTCTTCGATAGATACCATCACACCAGGAAGACCTGTAAACTGCTCTGCTACCGAGAACGGCTGTGACAAGAATCGCTGCACCCTACGGGCACGGTTTACTGTCAGCTTGTCCTCATCAGAGAGTTCATCCATACCGAGGATGGCGATAATATCCTGCAACTCCTTGTAGCGTTGGAGTATTTCCTTGACGCGCTGGGCACACTCATAATGCTCCTTGCCCACAATCAGCGGGTCGAGGATACGGGATGTACTTCCCAGAGGATCTACAGCAGGATAGATACCCAACTCGGCAATCTTTCTGCTTAGCTCAGTGGTGGCATCCAGGTGGGTGAAGGTGGTGGCGGGAGCAGGGTCGGTAAGGTCGTCTGCCGGCACATATACAGCCTGCACAGAGGTGATACTGCCCGTCTTGGTGGAGGTGATACGCTCCTGCATGGTACCCATCTCACTTGCCAATGTAGGTTGGTAACCTACGGCAGAAGGCATACGTCCCAACAAGGCCGACACCTCAGAACCAGCCTGGGTGAAACGGAAGATGTTGTCTATGAAGAACAGGATATCCGCAGCGCCGTCCTTGCCACCCTGATCACGGAACTCTTCAGCCACCGTCAATCCTGAAAGTGCCACGGAAGCACGTGCTCCAGGGGGTTCATTCATCTGGCCATAAACCAATGTGGCCTGACTCTTTTTCAGCTCTTCCGGATCAACCAAAGAGAGGTCCCATTTTCCCTCATCCATGGCTTTTCTGAACTTGTCGCCATAGCGGATAACGCCACTTTCAATCATTTCGCGGATAAGGTCGTTTCCTTCACGGGTACGCTCTCCTACTCCGGCAAATACGGAATAGCCGTTATGTCCCTTGGCAATATTGTTGATAAGCTCCATGATGAGCACGGTCTTACCCACACCGGCACCTCCGAAGAGTCCGATTTTTCCACCTTTCATATAAGGCTCGAGCAGGTCAATAACCTTGATACCCGTTGCAAGCATTTCCTTGCGTGTGGAAAGCTGCTCGAACGAAGGAGCTTCACGGTGAATAGGATAGCCACCCTCCATGTCGAACTTCTTCATACCGTCGATGGGTTGCCCTATCACATTCAACATTCTGCCCTTGATCTGTTCGCCAGCCGGCATCAGAATAGGAGAACCTACGGGAGTCACCTTGAGCCCCCTCTTCAATCCATCAGTGTTGTCCATGGCAACACAACGCACCGTGTCCTCTCCAATATGTTGCTGAACTTCCACTACCAAACTGGTACCGTCCGTTCTTTCAACAGTCAAGGCTTCGTGAATCTTGGGCAATACTTTTTCTGCATCTTTTCCCTCTGTATCGAAATATACGTCGATGACAGGTCCAATAATCTGGGAGATGCGACCAATTATCTGTGACATATCTGTTATATGATTAAATGATTCTTTTAGGTTCTTCCGTCCGTGTTCACCCACATCCAAGGATACAGGTTATTGCCTTCAGAAACGGTTTTTAGTATATCTTCGCACAAAGTTAGCAAAAAACTTAGATATTCAATTTAATATTTCTGTTTTTTCAAAAATAAAAATCAAAATAGCTAATCTTTATTACTTTTTGAACAGATGATAGGCGGCAACAAATCAGATGCTCAGTTCATCCAGCACCTTGATAAGTTTCATGTCAAGAGGCTTGTCGGTCCTGATGGCATCGCTGAACGGAACATATACCACCTCATTATTGCGGACGCCGACCATCACATTGCGCTGTCCCTGCATGATGGCTTCTATGGCTCCCACACCTGTGCGGCTCGCCAATATACGGTCGTGTGCTGTGGGTCTGCCGCCACGCTGCAAATGCCCTAAAATGGATACACGTACATCAAAGTTGGGGAATTCCTTCTTCACACGGTCAGCATAATAGAGGGCACCGCATTTGGGACTTTCAGAAACGATAACGATGCAGCTTTTCTTAGATTTTCGGATACCTCGTTGCATGAAACGTGCCAACTGGTCCACATCTGTCGAGTCTTCAGGAATGATGGCAGCCTCTGCCCCACTGGCAATAGCGCTGTTCTGCGCCAGGAAGCCGGCATCCCTACCCATCACCTCGATGAAGAATATCCTTTCATGGCTTTGCGCCGTATCACGTATTCTGTCCACGCAATCCACGATGGTATTCATGGTGGTGTCATAACCGATGGTAGAGTCTGTGCCATACAGGTCGTTATCTATTGTTCCTGGCAATCCGATGCAACACACATCGTATTCGGCAGCGAAATCTCGGGCACCTGTCAGCGAACCGTTGCCTCCGATGACCACAAGGGCGTCAATCTCTTCCTTCTGCATGGTCTCATACGCCTTCTGCTTTCCTTCAGGAGTCATGAACTCCATGCTACGAGCAGTCTTCAGAATAGTACCTCCCTGCATGATGATGCCACTGACATTCTCTGTCGTGAATGATTTTACCTCACCGTTTATCAAACCGTCATAACCACGGTAAATACCTTTGATGTTGAATCCATTGCAAATACCGGCACGGGTCACGGCTCTGATGGCAGCATTCATACCCGGTGCATCACCACCGGATGTTAGAATTCCGATTGTTTTGATTTTTGCCATAACGTTTTCTCCTATTAATTCTTTTTACCTAAACTACTTCATTACAAAATATTCCAAGAACAGGACAAGATATCCCGAAAGCCAGCCCACACACACTTTCCATGTGCAATGCCTTACATACCAGGACACCTTCATCCGCTCCATCTTCATCAACGCCAGTCCGCTCACGTTGGCAAAGCAGAAAATGCAGCCGCCTACGCCTGTGGAATAGGCTATTATTTTCCAGAAGATTCCGTTCTGCATGAAACACGACAGATAGTCGGAATCTGCCCATTGATTCAGATTGCCATCCATTACAGGATACATGGAGATGCTCGTCATGGCGATGACAAACGTATCGATAAGACCGCTCAGTAATCCGGCTATAAGTCCGAATCCCCACACACTATGCATCTGGTAATCCATATATTCCGCCAACATGGCAAAGATACCTGTTTCAGACGCCACGCCTATACCCAGCATCACAGCCAATACAAAAAGCATCTGCTGGATAGTGCCATACTGAAGAGCGGCAGGCATACGGCTACCGGTGGTCATCTGGTCTGCCACATATAGTTTGCGGTTGAACACCTCGTTGACTACCCACAGGATAGACAACACACACAGAGCCCCTATGAACGGACTCAGTTTGGTGATACTATGAAATGTGGGAATAAACCACAATCCGCCTATTCCTACCAGTAGCATCACTATCCTTTGCCAGCGATTCAGGTTGGTATCATCACCACGGTAAGGAGCCATGCGCCATTCCAAATCCAACCTGTCAGGCAAGGAGCGACCTATCAAGTATGTCACCATGACCCAAGCTGTGGCAGCCGGAAGAAAAAGATAACCGGAAAAATCGGACGCCGTGACAGCACCGTCACCCCACATTACCACGCTGGCAGGATCGCCAATAACCGTAAAGCTACCTCCGGCATTGGCTGCCATAACCACAGCAGAACCGATGAGCAGGCGTTGCTTCCTGTTCTGCACCACGTTTCGCATGATTACAAGCATCATAATCGTAGTGGTAAGATTGTCCAGATTGGCGGAAATGACAAAGGTGGCAAGCGTGATGGTCCACAGCAAGCGCTTGCTGTTTCTGGTACGTATCCATTCAGAGATAAAGTCAAAGCATCCGTTGTTGTTCAGTATCTCTATGATTGACATGGTGGAAAGCAGAAACAGCAATACGGCTGCCGCCTTTCCCACATGGGTCAAGAAAATATCATCATAAATATAGTACTTCACATTACTGCTGTCGGGGGCCTCTCCTGACAAGAAATCAAGGAACCCCCGGGCATGCTGGCTCATCACGAAATCGGTACCGTAAGAGATATACATCACCCAGCCCATGGTGCATACAAACATGGCAATAGCAGCTCTGTTGACGCGGGTAATATGTGAAGTACCAATCAGCAGATACCCCACCAGCAGCAACACTACTATGATGAATGCCATATTCATATTCGATAATTTACGGCAAAGTTAAAAAACTTTATTCAAAACCAATCATCCGCGAAAGAAAAAGTACATTAAAAATATGTGTCAGAACTGATAGCCCACAGTCATCTGCAGATAATGCCGGTTATTTTTCACCGTTGTCGTATTGGGTGAGAAATACCCGTCTTCCGTTTCATAGTCAACCATGGGATGATAAATCCCCTTCTGACTGGAATACTGGTAGGACACATCCAAAGTAAGCTTGTCCCAGACATAGCCGATGCCACAGGTGATGCGGTTGGTCTCTTTCCAGTTGATATAATCAGTAGATGATGCATAGAAAGAGTAAGGGGAATCCACATCGGCACTTCGGCCTCCCGCCTCTTTGTACATAGGAGATACGAAATTATATCCGAAGCGTACAGCCAAGGAAGGATCAGGTTTGAATTCCGTACCCAACTTGATAGTATGCACACCCTTCAGAGTATTCTTCGTATGTCTGTTCATTTCCCTGTCGGGAGATGTATCTTCATAATAGTCGCCGAAATCAGAATAATAGCCACCGGTTACAATCCTCGTGTTGATAGAAGAATAGTCGGCATACTCATAAGTAGCACCCAAGGCAAGATAATCTTCGATGGTAGTTCCCACGCTAAATCCGAACTGCCATGGAGTATAGAACTTGAAATCGAAGTTTTCTCCTGTCTTCACTGGCATGTTGGTACCAAACTGATAGTTGGTTCTGTTCTTGAACTGCAAGGTATTTGAATACTTCAGATCATACCAAGTGGGGGTAGAGACAGAAATACCAAAACGCAATGGCGATGTTTCCACTGGTCGCACGATAATTCCCGCCTTGATATTGTAACCTGTACCGGTAATCGACTGGTTGTTGACCATATCAAGCTGTCCCTGATCAACGTTATCCTTGTCTATCACATTTTCAGTATATATGGTAGAATTATTATAGTGCACATCGCGTATGCCCACGGTAAGTCCCAGGAATACTCGGTTGTTGATATTGCCGCTGATATTGAAGTCGTACGCTCCGATATAGCCATCGGTCTTGGACTTTGTTGAATAACTCTTTCCATAGTTATAACCGTAATTGGGCGCATTATAGTCAGACGTAGCGCCATCTGACTGCTTGTCAAAGGTTCCATCCCATAAGAAAGAGTTGTAATACAGATAATCCACCTGATTGAACATATTGGAATAATCGTCTGAAATCACATTGTCATCGCTGTAATAGATCGGCCGTATCAGATTGTTGAAAGACTTGGAATACGACAGGCCGTTCTGGGAGGCTTGATTCAAATCTCCTTCTGCACTCATCATCAAATTGAAATCAGACTCTTTATGATAGTTAAAAGCAAGATTTACAAAAGAATTGTTGTTGGTACGCATGGAATATACAAATCCTGCCTGGTCGAAAGTGGGATAAGTGCTGTTGCCGCCTACCCCTGATGGGGCATCCTGTTGCGACACCATGCCGAATGTCAGTTTTGCCTGTGAAGAGCGGAACAGTCCTATACCCGCAGGATTGGAACTGATGACACTCAAATCTGCTCCCAAAGCATCCATGGCGCCACCCATTCCCACATAGCGTGCGGTACCATTGAGAATGGAAGTGGACAACAGGGCGTTGTTATATGTATCTTGAGCATACGACACGCCGCCTAACAACGATACCGAAAACAATAATATCTTTTTCATGATTGCAAGTCGTTTTATTGCTGATGTTGTTTTGTATTATCACTTGTATATACGAATACCTTTTATCTGGCACCTCGATGCGTTCCACCTCCGCCTCCGCCGCCACTTCTGAAGTTGCCCACTCCGCCAGTACTTCTTGAGCGCATGGAAGATGAGGTATTGCTTCTGTATTCGCTACCGAAGTTTCTGGTAACACTTTGGTTGCGCTCTGCACCCGATCTGTAATTCTGGGGCACCTGATGCCTTCGTGTCACGCTGACATGGCGGTTGGTATAACTTCTTGACGGGCGGTAATAGGTGGGTCTATAGCACCAATGGTGGTAATAAGGACGGTAGTACAGGCTCCATGAGTTGTAATGCCAACCGGGGTAATACCATGAGTAATAATAGGGGTCGTACCAGGGGTCATAATACCCGTAATAATAGGAATACGGCCACGAATAGTTCCAACTGTATGAATCGAAACTCCCGTCACGGTAGCCTTGAGTATACGCATCTTGCCAGTCATAACCGTCAAATCTCTTCATGTTGCGAGTACATTGGTAATCCGCGGATTCGTTGTAAAGAGAGTCGGGGTACTCTCCCCTGACCGCATCAAAGGAAATGATGTCTGACGAATCTGTCTCCGGTTTATTCACTATCCGGCTTACCTGACTTTTGATGTCTGCTTTCTTGGAAGACAGGAAATACATGTCATCTTGTCCCATCATCTGCAGGCATATTGAACCGAAAAAGCAAGCGAAAATCATCTGTTTCATAACGGAACATTTTTAGAAGCTTTGTTTCTAAATACAAAATTAGACAATAACTTTTGAAAAAATAAGGGAAAAGCCCTAAACTATGGTAGGCATTTCCCTATTTTTAATTATTTTTGTATCGTAATACCACTTATTCACGATAAAAATCTGTAGGACATGAAATACTTTGAAGTCAATTTTTCCATCGACGGAAACGAGGAATCAGCCGATTTGCTGGCATCCATGTTGGGCGATATAGGATTTGAAGCTTTCGAAAACAGCTGTAACACCCTCAAAGGTTATATTCAACGTCATCTGTTTTCAGAAGAACTGCTCAACGAAACCGTCAGCGATTTTCCTTTCCCTGACACAAAAATAACCTATACCATCTGTGAAGTAGAGGACAAGAACTGGAACCAGACTTGGGAAGATGAAGGTTTTCAGCCCATCGTGATAGGGAACCAATGTGTTGTCCACGATGGAAGACATCTTCCCGACTGCCCCTTCCCGATACAGATAGAGATAGATGCCAAACAGGCGTTCGGTACCGGCACACACGAAACTACACGGTTGATGATAGGGCGCCTGTTGCAAGAAGAGCTGCATGGCAAAAGGATACTGGATTGCGGATGCGGCACAGGTATCCTGTCTATTGCCGCAGCAAAATCGGGCGCAGACCACATCACGGCATACGATATTGACGAATGGAGTGTCGATAACACACGTCATAATGCCGTTCTCAACCATGCCGATCAGCAGATATGCGTACACCATGGAGATGTTTCGGTACTCAACGATATCTCCGGCACATTCGACCTGATTATGGCGAATATCAACCGAAACATTCTTCTTAACGACATGCCTGCCATACGCAAAAAATTGGGAAAAGGCAGCAAACTGTTACTGAGCGGATTTTACGAAGAAGATATTGCCATGTTGAACGACAAGGCATCGTCTCTACAGATGGAGATGATTGATACTACGACAGACAACCGTTGGGCAATGGCCACATTTATAGCTTTGGAATAGAATACAAACCGGTAAGGGGTGCCTCAGTGTTCTGAGGGATCACTTATGGTAAGTTGCTGCAAATCGTAAAAGCTTCCATTATAGACATTGAAGTCAACATACCCTTTGATACCAGGCAATCTGCCGCAATCCGTATGTTGCCAGAATTTCCATTTCCCCTTGTACTCGATACTATCCACATAATAGTGAGCAATCCAATATGGATAAGTATCAAATATTGAATCACTTAAATACTCATTCTTAAACTTATGATACGTATAGATGATAGGTTTTGAATGGTACTCTTTTTCTACTATTCTGAGCCACGACAACACATTCTCCTTGAACTCCTGCGTGGTTTGTGTTTTTGGTTTGTGCTCCACATCAAGTACCGGAGGCAAGTCCCCCTCCTCCAGTCTCACATTATTTATATAATGCTTCGCCTGATCGGCACCTGTAGATTTGTTGCTCCAGAAATGGTATGCCCCACGGATAAAGCCATACTCCCTTGCCTGATAGAAGTTGTCAACAAACCTGTCATCAAGTTTGGTAGAGCCCTCCGTGGCTTTGATCATGATAAAACGGACGGGATGGTTGTCTATAAAACCGTGATTGCGCAACATATCCCAGTCTATTTTTCCCTGATAATGGCTGATATCTATGCCATGTATCTCATAGTCATCCGGATAGGAGGCATCACCATACAGAGCCTTCCATCTGAATCCGAACGGACTCACAAAGAAATAATAGAAGAAGCAGACATAAAGGGCAACAACCAGTAATCCAGCCAACCACCACAACCAACCTGGTATTCGTCTGAGCAGTCTCAGAAAAATACCAGGTTTATTACGGTGTACAATATGTTTTCTATTACTTTTCCTGTTCAAGGGCAAGTGTCATTGTAGGTTTGTCACACACTGAAGATGGTCCCCAATACTGGATAGGACCGGGATAGATATAACATGTGTCCTTAGACCACTTGTCTCTGCAACTTGCAAAGGTCTTGAACGGCTTGCCGTTCAGGTCAACCAAGGCTTTGCGGATTACGGGTTTCATCTCTCCGTTGCGTCTTTCCATGTTCATCATCATGGTGATGGGCACTCCGCCTGCAATCCACTCGTCGGTAGAAGCGATGGTGTTTTTCACGATGGCCATGTAGCCGGTTTTTCCGTTAGCTATCAGCTGGGCTGCACTTGCTCCCAAAGCATAGCAATAATCGGCATCGTAATTGGACGGAGCAGCACAACGGCCTTCATATCCAAAGAAATGATGCTGTGCGGCAAACTTGCCCACGTATTTTCCTTCTTTCTTCCACTCTTTCAGCAGGTTCTCGCACATGTCAGACAGCAGTTTCTCTGTTTCGATGAGTGATACCTGTACGTTTCCGTGCGGATCTCTGTCCAGAGACAACTGCCTTGCCACGCCGTCGGGCAGCGTTTCGAAGGTGGCAGCATTCTCTGCCGAGAGGTGACTGATGATATACTCACGCTGCTTGTCTTTGTCCAAGTCCTTGTATTCGTTGCCGTGGGCAGCCAGCAAATCGTTGAGCTCCTGAATAAGGCGTCCGATGGCGGGGATAAACTCTATCAAACCTTCGGGAACGATAACCGTACCGAAGTTGTTGCCTTGGGATGCTCTGTAGGCAATGGCCTCGCACAACTGCTCAACCACCTGATTCAAGGTCATGTCGTTCTTCTCAATTTCCTCAGAGATCAGGCAGACATTCGGCTGGCACTGCAGAGCACATTCCAGAGCGATATGGCTGGCGCTTCTGCCCATCACCTTGATGAAATGCCAGTATTTGCGTGCCGAGTTGCAGTCACGCTCTATATTGCCAATCAGTTCAGAATACACCTTTGTGGCAGTATCAAAACCGAATGAGGTTTCAATCTGCTCATTCTTCAAGTCGCCGTCAATGGTCTTGGGGCATCCGATAACCTGAACGCCGCATCCCTTCTGGGCATAATATTCAGCCAGTACACAGGCGTTGGTATTGGAGTCATCACCTCCGATAATCACGATTGCCTTTATATCCAGCTCCTTGATGATTTCCAATCCTTTCTCAAACTGGTCTGTTTTCTCCAGTTTTGTTCTTCCGGAACCAATCATATCGAAACCGCCGGTATTACGATACTGGTCGATGATATCTTTGGTCAGTTCCATATAGTTATGGTCAACCAAGCCGCCAGGACCCAGAATAAATCCATACAGGCGGTTTTCCGGATTCAACTTCTTTATCTGGTCAAACAATCCGGTTATCACATTATGACCGCCAGGAGCCTGACCGCCACTCAGAATCACACCCACGTTGATTCTTGTATCAAGTTCTTTGTCACTGGGTTCAAACCTCACAATAGGCAGCCCGTATGTGCAAGGGAAGAGCGCCTTGATATCCTCCTGGTTATCTACGCTGCAGGTCTTCTCGCCCTCTACAATTCTCACTGCGCCCTGAAGAGCCTTAGGCAGTTTGGGCTGGTAATTGTTTCTTTCCGATTGTAATTTGCTAATTTCCATAACAACACGATATTATTGTCAAAATCAAATATGATATTTTCTGCAAAATTAAACAATTTACGGCAAACGGGAACCAAAATAAGAAAAATACTTAAATAAAACATTCAATTATTTGCTGATACGAAAACAATGTGTTATCTTTGAAATAAATTAGAAACAACCTTCATTAAAACAAAGGCTATGGCAAATAAACGAATTCTGAAAAAACAGATCAAACTGGTCTGCGAGAGTCTTCTAACAGAGAGTATTGCACAATCCCTGTACGATTCTGTAGATATGGCGAATGTAGAGGCCCTTCTATATAGCATTCTGAAGACACAGAGCGAATATCTTTGCAGAGTGTCTCACGTAGAACCGGGAATGAAAGCAAAACAGTATTTCAACTGTCTTTTCAAGGACTTTGACAACGACATTTCAAGTATTGTAGACCAAATCAACAACCTACACTGATATTTCACATGTGGCATACGTTGTGCAGATGGCTTCTGTACCGGCAATTAGGCTGGAAGACCATCATCACAGAGGAGCATCCAGACAAGTTCATCATCTGTCTTGCTCCCCATACGAGTAATTTTGACTTCATCATCGGCGAGCTGTATAGTGTGGCAGAGCATTTCCCCTGTAATTTCCTGATGAAAAAAGAATGGTTTGTAGGACCGCTCGGCTTTTTCTTCAGAAAGATAGGGGGCATTCCCGTATGGCGATCCAAACATACCAAGATGACAGACAGTCTGGCAGAAACGGCAAAAAGAATGAAGACCTTCAGGTTATGCGTATCTCCGGAAGGTACCCGCTCGCTGAATGCCGATTGGAAAAAGGGGTTCTATTATATAGCCCTCAAGGCAGATATCCCCATATTGCTGTATAGTCTGGACTATCAAAAGAAGGAGATAAAATGCACGAAGACTGTGATTCCCAACGGCGACATTGAAACTCAGATGAAAGAAATCAAACTCTACTATAAGGATGCACAAGGGAAATATCCTCAAAAATTCAGCATTGGCGAGTTGTAGTCAGGAGAACCGGCAATTTTTGACGGCGTAGAAACAACATGTATTGATTTTGATCACATCCACATGTACTTATTCAGATATGTTGCAGCAGTTCTGTTTTTGACATCTCACCTTCTATCATTCGCAGACAATTTGACTGCCATCCAGAAGAGGAAGATAGAAGAGGATATGGAAAAGGTGTTCAAAAAACAGTTGAAATCATTGGAGGGGAAAAACTACGTCTCTATCGTTTCATGCGAAATATCGGACGCATCGCATACCGTGCGTGTGAAGATGGGCAAGGAGTTCTCTGATTTGTCCTTTTCCAAAAAGGAAATCAAGGCGATAAGAAAATGTGTCAGCAAGGCCTTGCCCAAAAGCCAGCGTAAATACGATATTACCATTACCACTTGCGGCATTCCCGTTGAGGAACTTTCCGACGCGGAATCAACGCAGCCTACCGGCAGTCTTCTGAAAGACATAGACTATCAGGGCCATCCTTGGGTATCAAATACCTCTCAGCCCACACGCCCCACCCATGCGCTTTACAACAGATACATTTCCTTGTGGGCAAGTCATGGCTTCTATTATGACCAAAGCAGGCATAAGTGGCGATGGCAGCGCCCCGCCCTCTTTGGCACCACGGAAGACCTATTCACTTTGTCTGTAGTCAACGGTTTTCTCATTCCCATGTTCGAGAATGCCGGTGCCACCGTATTCACTCCGCGTGAGAGAGACATGCAGAAGAATGAGATTATTGTTGACAACGACTATTCGCCCGGTTCCCTGTATCTTGAAGTGGATGGCAGACAGTCGTGGGAAACGACTCCTGTGTCGGGATTCAGATACCACACAGGAGCTTACGCTTACGAAGAGAATCCCTTTTGTGCAGGAAGCGCACGCATGGCAAAAGCGACCAAGAGCAAAAGGCGTCAGAGCCTCATCTCGTACCAGCCTACCATACCGCAATCCGGGCAGTATGCAGTATATGTAAGCTACCAGTCACTTCCACAAAGCGTGAGCGACGCAAAATATACCGTGTGGCATAAGGGCGAACGCACCACCTTTGAAGTGAACCAGCAGATGGGTGGCGGCACATGGGTATATCTTGGCACGTTTGAATTTGACAAAGGAAACAGCGAATACAATCGTGTGGAACTGACAAACCTTAGCAGCCAAAAAGGAGTAATAACAGCCGATGCCGTACGTTTTGGAGGTGGTATGGGAAATATCGAGCGGGGAGGTACTACCAGTTTGCTGCCCAGATACCTTGAGGGAGCACGCTATTATGCCCAATGGGCAGGAATGTCGCCTGCCATATATAACGGGAGAAATGGAACAAATGATTATGCGGACGATATCAACACCAGGTCGTTGATGACCAACTGGCTGGGAGGCGGTTCATGCTACATACCCTATTCCAAAGGTCTGAAAGTACCCATCGAACTCTCTTTGGCCATCCATAGTGATGCCGGATATGACAAGGAGGGGAAAGAACTCGTGGGGTCGCTCACCATCTGTACCACCCAACAGGCAAGTACGGCAGAACGGATGATTCCACGTAGCATTTCCAAGCAGCTTGCCACAACGTTGTTACAAGACGTTCACAACGACCTGTCAGCCATCTACGGCAAATGGAACATCAGAGAGGTTTACGACCGCAACTATTCCGAAACGCGCCTGCCTCTGGTACCCAGCACGATACTGGAGACCTTGTCTCACCAGAGTTTTCCCGATATGCTGTACGGCCAGCACCCGGAGTTCAAGTTCCAGTTGGCAAGATCGGTATATAAGAGCATCTCGCGCTTCATCAGCCGACAGCACGGAAAATCGTTTGTCACCCAACCCTTGCCCCCTACACGCGTAGATATGCGGTATGTGAACGAGGGCGAACTGGAACTCATGTGGGACAGCCAGGAAGACGAGCATGATGAATCCGCCCACCCCAACGGATACATTATTTATATGGCTTACGGTCATTCGGATTTCGACAACGGCACCTACGTGCACTCCGCTACCCACCATCGTATCAAGCTGGAGCCCAACGTGCTGTACAAGTTCAGGGTGGCTGCCGTCAACCGTGGCGGCATCAGTTTCAAGACACCTGTCTATTGTGCCTTGTACAATCCTTCCGCAAAAAAACAGGTGCTTATCGTGGATGGTTTTCAACGCCTGTCCACGCCTGCCGTCATCAACACTCCGCAACAACAGGGATTTGACATCCGGCAAGACCCAGGCGTGCAATATGGCGCCACCTACAACTGGTTGGGCTATCAGCAGGTATTTGACACAAAAACCATGGGGATAGAGAATGAAACAGGATTGGGCTATACCAACGACAGTCTGATGGCAAGGCTCATCATGGGCAACGACATGCAGCATGTGGCTACCCATGCAGACGCCATACAGCGAGCAGGTGCCTATGGCATTCTGAGTTGCAGCAGCGACGCCTTTGCCCGTCACTCCCGCCAGCTGGGCTCCAACACCATTATCGACCTGGTATTGGGACTACAGAAAGAGGATGAATACAGCAGACTATCCTACAAGACATTCCCTGTTTCCTTACAACAGAGAATGGAGCAATCCATCCGGCAGAACTGCAATATACTGGTGAGCGGGGCCTATCTTGGAAGCGACATGAAGCAGCCTGCGGAAAAAGATTTCCTAAAGCGTCTGCTGGGCATCGAGCATAAGGGCGCTTACCGTGACTCCTCCAACATGCTGTATGGGATGAACACCCAGTTCCGGTTCTTTAACCAGATGAACGAACTGCATTATCCCGCCACCTCATGTGATGTGATATACCCCACCTCATCGGCATTTCCCATCATGACCTACAGCAACAGACAGCCTGCTGCCGTGGCATATCAGGGAACTTACCGGACCATCTCCATGGGCTTCCCCTTCGAGTGTATCACCACAAGCGAGCAGCGTGCCACGATGATGAAAGCCCTTTTGGATTATCTATCAATCAAATAGTTTTTCATAACCCCTTAAATCATAATATTATGTATAAGATTCAAACCAATTCCACAGGAACACGAAGCATCGAAGTAAGCGAGCAGAATCTGCAGACCATCGAAGAGTACCAGCTGTTCAGGGATCTGATCGACAGCAACGGCTATGTTGACGAGCAGGTACTGGAAAAATTAAGGCTCAACATCCGCTCCATTCTGGAGTCAGAAAGCGGCTACAACAAAAACCTGCTCAGCTTGTGCCTTGATGTGATCTATCACCCTAACATGAAGGCATTCGGTTTGCAGCAGCTGGTGCTTTTGTTCATCAACTGGAAAAACAGGTCAAATGATGACCTGGGCTCTACAAAGAGGGCCTTCCAAGGCACTCCCTTCAACTGAACCGCCATAGACAGGTCGGACGGTATTCTATTATCAGACGACATTCTATTTAAAAACGATATATGATACAACTGACTGATTTCCTTCCCACAACAAAAAAGGAAGTACAACTCCATGGTTGGGACCAACTGGACGTCATCCTTTTCAGCGGTGACGCCTATGTTGACCATCCTGCATTCGGGGCTGCGGTCATCGGCCGCACCCTGCAGGCGGCAGGCTATCGCGTGGCGATTGTGCCGCAGCCGGATTGGCATGGCGACTTCAGGGACTTCAAAAAGCTCGGTCGCCCACGCCTGTTCTTCGGCATCGCTCCGGGATGTATGGACTCCATGGTCAACAAATATACCGCCAACAAGCGGTTGAGGGCTGAAGATGCCTACAGTCCCGACGGTCGCCACGACATGCGTCCAGAGTATCCTACTATCGTTTATACCCAGATTCTCAAACAGCTCTTTCCTGATGTGCCTGTGGTTCTTGGGGGTATAGAAGCGTCCTTGCGTCGCGTCACACATTATGACTACTGGCAAGACAGACTCAGGAAGTGCATCCTGTGTGACAGCCGTGCCGACATGATAATCTACGGTATGGGAGAAAAGCCCATCTTGCAGTTGTGCAAGATGCTCGACAAAGGCATCCCCTTCCATTCCATCAAAGATCTTCCCCAGACGGTTGTCCTTACCTCGCTTCCCGATATTCCTCACGGCATCACTCCCGACGACCTCGTACTCCACAGTCACGAGAAGTGCATGCGTGAGAAGCAGGCGCAGGCAGAGAATTTCAGGCATGTGGAAGAAGAGTCCAACAAGATTCATGCGCAGCGCCTGCTGCAACAGGTAGGGCAACAGTATGTGGTTGTCAACCCACCCTATCCGCCAATGACCACCAAGGAGCTGGATGCGGTTTACGACCTGCCCTATACCAGACTGCCACACCCCAAGTACAAGGGCAAGCGCATCCCTGCTTATGAAATGATCAAGTTCTCGGTCAACATCCACAGAGGCTGTTTTGGCGGCTGTTCGTTCTGTACCATCTCTGCACATCAGGGAAAGTTCATATCGAGTAGAAGCAAGGAGAGCATATTGAAGGAGGTGAGACAAATCGCACAGATGCCCGACTTCAAAGGTTATCTCTCCGACTTGGGCGGCCCCTCTGCCAACATGTACAGCATGCACGGCAAGGATTTGCACAAATGTGAGTTATGCAAGCGTCCCAGTTGCATCCACCCTTCCATCTGCAACAATCTCGACACCAGCCATCAAGCCCTGCTCGACATATACCATGCCGTTGATGCCCTGCCAGAGATCAAGAAGAGTTTTATCGGAAGTGGCGTGAGATATGACCTGCTGTTGCACAAAAGTGCCGATGAAGCCACTAACCGCTCCCATGCCCAATACACGGAAGAACTGATCAGAAATCACGTCAGCGGACGACTCAAGGTGGCTCCTGAGCACACCTGCGACAGCGTCTTGTCGCTTATGAGAAAGCCCTCTTTCCAACTGTTCAGGGAGTTCAAGAGTGTATTTGACAGAATCAACAGCCAATACCATCTGCACCAGCAGATCATCCCCTATTTCATCAGCAGTCACCCCGGATGCACAGAGGAAGACATGGCACACCTGGCAGTCATCACCAAACAACTGGACTTCCAGTTGGAACAGGTACAGGACTTTACGCCTACTCCCATGACCATCAGTACCGAGACCTGGTACACAGGCTTTCATCCATACACGCTACAACCCGTCTGGAGCGCACGTTCCACCAACGAGAAGCTGTCACAACGCCAATACTTCTTCTGGTATAAGCCGGAACAGCGTCACTCCATCAAGGCATCCCTGCAAAGGATAGGACACCCGGAACTCATCGACCAACTGTTTTCCGCTCCATCACAGTCTGGGGGATATACCGGGAAAAAGAACGCGCCCTACCGTGTGCCATCTGAAAAGGCGAAACCGACAAAGGGGGATTTTACTAATTTCCGCCGGAAAAAGAAGTGATTTCATTTCCACTCCTCCGGTTGTGGACAAATGCCTCCATGTTTGACAGAGCGATATCCATCAGTCGAGTGCGGGCTTCTTTGGTAGCCCATGCCAGATGCGGGGTGATATAGGCATTGGGAACAGCCAGCAACGGATTGGTTGTCCTTGGGGGCTCTTCCGACAGCACATCCGCACAGTAGGCATACAGTCTGCCGTTCTGCAAAGCTTCGGCAAGGGCATCCTCATCGACAAGTCCTCCACGACTCATATTCAACAGGATTGCATTCCGTTTCATTTTCTCCAGACTCTTTCCGTTCATCATCCTGCAGGTACTTTCATTAAGCGGACAGTGAAGCGAAACGACATCTGACTGTTGCAGCAATTCATCCAACGATACAGCCTTGACGTTTGCCGGCAACTTGTCTTGCGGTTTGCTTGTAAACGCCACCACCCTCATGCCGAAGGCAAGCGCTATCTGAGCCACCTTCATGCCGATATTGCCAAGACCTACGATACCCATCTTCTTGTCCTTGAGTTCTATCAGAGGAGTATCCCAATAGCAGAAGTCGCGTTGACGGCACCACTCCTGCTTCTTCTCCACAGATACATAATGCGCAACGTTGTTGCACACCTGCAACAGATGCGCAAAGGTGGCTTGTGCCACACTCTCGGTACTGTATGCCGGAATGTTGGTCACCACTACCCCATGCGCTTGGGCAGCAGCGATATCCACCACATTATAACCGGTGGCAAGCACTCCGATATACTTCAGTTTAGGCAGCTTGTCAATCACTTCAGCCGTCATCTGTACCTTATTGATAACCAACGCATCAGCATCACAAGCCCTTGTCAGCACATCGGCACTTTCCGTGTAGTCATACAGCGTTACCTTGCCCAGTCTGTTCCAGGGCTCCCATGACAAGTCGCCGGGATTCAGACTACCCCCGTCCAGAATTACGATATTCATTTCTTTTCGTTCCATAGATCATTCATCCGTTGGGTCATACGCACTTCCTGCGAATTATGCTGTCCTTTCCACAGCTTCACATCCCTCAGTTCGTCGGGCATATACTGCTGTTTTACAAAATTGTTCTGATAGTCATGCGGGTAAAGATAACCGTCATGATAGCCCAACTGCGCCATCAATTGGGTGGGCGCATTCCTCAAGGGCAACGGCACCGGCAGGTTTCCCGTCTGCCGCACCAACTCCATAGCCTGGTTGATACCAAGGTATGCCGAATTGCTTTTCTCGCAGGTGGCAAGATATACCGTAGCCTCAGCCAGGGGAATTCGTCCTTCGGGCCATCCTATCTTTTGCACGGCATCAAAAGCCGCATTTGCCAGCAACAGCGCATTGGGATTTGCCAAGCCGATATCTTCGGCAGCACTTATCACCAGTCTGCGTGCGATGAATGCAGGGTCCTCACCCCCTTCTATCATCCTTGCCAGCCAGTAGAGGGCGGCATTAGGGTCGCTGCCTCTGATACTTTTGATAAAGGCGGAAATGATGTCATAGTGCATCTCTCCCTGTTTGTCGTATGCCAACGGATTCTGCTGCAGGCAGGCCTCCACCAGCCGGTTGGTGATGCTCACCGTCCCCTCGCCTGCCGAGGTCACCACCATTTCCAGTATATTCAGCAGTTTACGTGCGTCGCCACCGCTGTATCGCAACAAGGCTTCCGTTTCTTCCAGCTGGATATCCCTTGTTTTCAGGTAGATGTCCGTTTCAACAGCCCGCTGCAGCAGCGAAAGCAGGTCTTCTTTTTCCAAGGATTTCAGCACGTAGAGCTGGCATCTGGAGAGCAGCGGACGGATTACCTCAAACGACGGGTTCTCTGTGGTGGCGCCAATCAGCGTCACCACCCCCTTTTCCACCGCCCCAAGAAGTGAGTCCTGCTGGGATTTGCTGAAACGATGGATCTCGTCGATGAACAGGATGGGCGACTCGGTAGAAAAGAATCTGTTATTCTTGGCTTTGTCTATGACTTCCCTCACATCCTTTACGCCACTTGTCACCGCACTCAAGGTATAGAAAGGCACCTCCACCTGGTGGGCGATGATTTGGGCAAGCGTAGTCTTCCCCACTCCCGGAGGTCCCCAAAGAATCATGGAAGAGACACGGCGTTGCTCCACCATCTTGTGAAGCACCGCCCCGGGTCCCACCAGATGCTTTTGTCCTATATAGTCCGCCAATGTGGTCGGGCGCATCCGTTCTGCCAAAGGTTGCGACATATACTCGTTATTTAACTGTTATACAATCTGTCAAGGCAATCCCTGTTATACAATCCGTCACGTCAACTCCTGTTTCAGATATTTGCCTGTATATCCCTCTGTGGAGTTGCAGATTTCTTCAGGAGTTCCGCAAGCCACTATCCTGCCACCGTTTTTGCCTCCTTCCATACCGATGTCGATGATATAGTCAGCCACCTTGATCACATCCATATTGTGCTCGATGACGATTACCGTATTTCCCTTATCCACCAGTTTCTGCAGCACCATCAGCAGCATCCTGATATCCTCAAAATGCAGTCCCGTGGTCGGTTCGTCCAGAATATACACCGTCTTGCCCGTGTCCTTCTTGTTCAGTTCGGTGGCCAGCTTCACCCTTTGGCTTTCCCCGCCCGAGAGGGTTGTAGAGGGCTGGCCCAGCGAGATATACCCCAATCCCACACTCTGCAGGGTCTGTATTTTCCTTTGCAGGTCGGGAATGTTCTCGAAGAAAGGTACCGCATTATCGATATTCATGCCCAGCACATCCGCAATACTCTTGCCCTTGTACTTCACTTCCAGCGTCTCCTTGTTGTATCTTTTGCCACGGCAGCACTCGCAAGGCACCAGCACATCAGGCAAGAAGTTCATCTCGATTTTCTTGTAGCCGTTGCCGTTACATTCTTCGCATCTTCCTCCTTTTACGTTGAAGGAGAACCTGCCCGGCTTGTATCCTCTGATTTTGGCTTCGGGCAGTCCGACAAACAGCGAACGGATATCCGAGAACAGTCCTGTGTAGGTGGCAGGATTGGAGCGAGGCGTGCGACCCAACGGACTCTGATCAACACTCACCACCTTGTCCACGTGTTCCAGTCCTGTGACACTCTCGTAGGGCATCGGTTTCTTCAGGGAACGATAGAAGTGCTGGTTCAGTATGGGCTGCAGGGTCTCGTTGATGAGGGTCGATTTGCCCGAACCGCTCACCCCGGTCACCACCGTCAGCGTGCCCAGAGGGAATGTCACATCCATGTTTTTCAGGTTGTTTCCCGTAGCCCCTTTGATGGTCAGAAATTTCCCGTTGCCTTTTCTCCGTTGCGCCGGCACTTCTATCTTTAGTTTACCGCTCAGATAATTAGCTGTAAGCGTGTCTTTTAGCAGCATTTCCTTTACCGTTCCTTGAAACACCACCTTACCGCCGTTCACCCCCGCCTTGGGACCTATATCCACCACATAGTCAGCGTTGAGAATCATGTCCTTGTCGTGCTCCACCACGATCACGGTGTTCCCCATATCCCGAAGCGCCTTGAGCGAGCGTATCAGCCGCTCGTTGTCGCGCTGGTGCAGTCCGATGCTTGGCTCGTCCAGGATATAGAGCACGTTGATGAGCTGCGAACCTATCTGTGTAGCCAACCTTATCCGTTGGCTCTCTCCACCCGACAAGGTGACAGCCTGGCGGTTCAAAGACAGATAGCCCAAGCCCACATCTATCAGGAACTTGATTCGTGTGGATATCTCCTTCAGTATCTCCACGGCTATGGTCTGCTGCATGCTGTCCATGTGCTGCGGCAGTTGCTCTATCCACGATTGCAGGTCAAAGATATCCATTTCCGCCACTTCAGAGATATTCTTGTCCCACAGGCGGTACGAAAGCGCCTCTTTGTTCAGGCGTTTTCCGTTACAGGCGGCACACGCGCAGGTGGTGGTAAACTGTTCCGACCACTTCTTGGCGGCTGCACTGTCGTCTTCTTCAAACACATTCTGCAGATACTTTACGATACCGCCATAGTCGGTATAGTAGTCGCTCGATGTGTGCACCCGCTCCTTGCTGATGCGCACCCGCTCCATGGAGCCATAGAGTATCTCGTCAAGCGCCTCGGCAGGAATATCCTTCACCGGTGTCTGCAACGAGCAGTCATATTTCTCCAGTATTGCCTCTATCTGCCAGAATATCAGTTGGTTCTTGTGCTTCCCCAACGGCACGATAGCGCCATTGTAGATGCTGAGTGTATCATCGGGAATGATTTTCTTCAGGTCGAGTTCGCTCACATAGCCCAGTCCCTTGCACTTGGGACACGCCCCATGCGGAGAATTGAACGAGAACAGATTGGGAGCCGGGTCGTCGTAGGCGATTCCCGAGGTAGGGCACATGAGTTTTTTCGAGTAATATTTCACCTCACCGGTATCCTTGTCGCACACCATGACCAGTCCCTTGCCCATTTCCATGGCGGTCTGCAGCGATTTTCCGAGTCTGCTGCCTCTCAGCTTCTCCTCGTTGTCGCAGATATCCTCAGCCACCTTCATCTTGTCGATGACCACCTCGATATCGTGTGCCTTGTACCTGTCCACCTTCATGTCGGTCACGATATCCTCCAGTACGCCGTCCACCCTGACATGCAGGTAGCCCTTTTTCCTCAGACTCTCGAACAGTTCCCGGTAATGCCCCTTCCTGCCTTTTATCAGCGGGGAAAGAATCAGAATTTTCTTTCCGCAAAACTGACTGGCAATCAGGGCTATCACCTTATCTTCGGTGAATTTCACCATCTCCTCGCCCGTCACGTAGCTGTATGCCTTTCCAGTCCTTGCGTACAGCAATCGCAGGTAGTCGTAGATTTCCGTCACCGTGCCCACGGTAGAGCGCGGGTTCTTGTTGGTAGTCTTCTGCTCGATGCTGATCACAGGACTCAGTCCTGAGATGTCGTCTATGTCGGGCCGTTCCAGATTGCCCAAAAAGTTTCTCGCGTAGGAAGAGAAAGTCTCGATATACCTTCGTTGCCCCTCGGCAAAGATGGTGTCAAAGGCGAGTGAAGACTTTCCCGAACCCGACAGTCCGGTGATGACCGTCAGACTGTTGCGGGGTATCTCTACATCAATATTCTTCAGGTTGTGCACCCTGGCACCATAAATACTTATCGTGTTTGCACCCATCGTCTTGTTTGTCCGTCAGATAACTGCATGATGCAGCCTACTCCGCGCTTTCTATATAGTCAGTCAATATGTTGATATCCCTCTTTATATTGTATTCTATGCCGTCGGCTCCCTTCGCCTTTATCAGGGCGAAATACACGCCGTTCTTCACTTTCGAGCCCTTGTATGTCCCGTCCCAGCCGCCGTCAATATCGGTCCACTCATATACCTTCACGCCCCAGCGGTTGAATATGTAGCCGTGGAATTCCACGATGCTCTTGTGGTTGCTCTTCACCTTATACACATCGTTGATGCCGTCTCCGTTGGGTGAGAAGGCGTTGGGCACTTCCAGCAGACTGGCGCTGATGCTGATCTTGATGGTGGATATGAGTATAGGCGCCTGGTCCTTGTCGTAGGACACGTAGAACGCGATGGTTGTGGTGCCCGATTCCCTGAACTCATATTCCGTGTCCTGCTCATACCTTACCATGAACGGACTTGCCTCCCCTTCTTTGGTAAAGCGCCATTCGTAGGACTCAGCCACGTCATCAACCGTAGAGGGGTTCGCCCTGAAGGTGACATGCAGCGGAGCCTGTGCGTCGTTCAGCACATCCGTGGTCTCCATCATCTCCCCATCTTGCTGGTAATATGCCGTAGGCACAAAATCAGCCAAGGCGCAGTTAGAGAGAATGAACAGGAAAAAAAACAGCAGGAATATCTTCGCTAATTTCATATTTGAGAGCATTTGACACTGCAAATTTAGCTAATTATGTTGATAAATCCGTAGTTTTTTGTAATTTTGCACACATCTTGAATTTCTTTTATCATGAAAATACGTATCATCAGATATCTGGTATTCTTTTTTCTGTTGACAGTCTCCATGGAAGCCTATTCCCAGTCCAACAAATGGCGGGATATCCACAAGGTCAAGAAGAAGGAAACGCTCTATAGCATAGCACACGAGTATTCCATTACGATAGAGGAACTTACGAACGCCAACCCGGAGATGAAGGTTCCCGGCTACCAGCTGAAGAAAGGCGATGTGGTCTTCATCCCGTTCAGTTCCCGCGCCCCGCAGACCTCGTCACCCGCAAAGACCGTCGCTACGCAGCAGAATGCCGCCAGGACGGATGTGCGCAACCGCGAGATACGCCTGGGAGTGCTCCTGCCGCTACACGACATCAACGGCGACGGGCGGCGCATGACAGAGTATTACCGGGGTGTGCTCATGGCTTGCGACAGTCTGCGTTGCGAGGGTCTCTCCATCCGTGTGGATGCTTTCAACGCTTCAGAACAGTGCAACATCAATACCTTGCTTGCCAACCCCCAGCTGGCGCAATGCGACGTAATCTTCGGTCCGCTGTATTCGGCACAGATGCCGGCTGTGTCCGCTTTTGCCCGGCAGCACGACATCAAGCTGTTCATCCCCTTCTCCATCAACGCCCCGCAGATCAAGGACAATCCCGGCATCTACCAGGTATATCAGACTCCCTCTGAGATCGAAGCCTCCATCGCTGCCCGCTATATGCGCCAGTTCAAGGATTACCATACGGTACTTATCGACTGCAACGACTCTGCCAGTACCAAGGGTTCGTTTACCTCTCTGTTGCGCTCGCAGCTCAAGTCTGCAGGGCGCAGCATCTCCATCACCAGCACCAAGTCTTCCGAAGAGAATTTTGCCAAGGCGTTCAGCAAGAAGATGCCTAATGTAGTGATACTCAACACCGAGCGCTCGCCACAGTTGAACGTGGTGTTCGCCAAACTGAACGGATTGGCCAACAACGCTCCCGACTTGCGTATTACCCTGTTCGGCTATACCGAGTGGATGATGTACACCCGCTATAACCTGGATAATTACTACCGTTTCAACGTCTATATTCCAGCCACTTTCTATACCAATCCCCTGTCGTCGGCCACCCGCCGTTTCGAACAGAAGTACCGTTGGAATTTCCACGAAGACATGCTGGCGGCTCTGCCCCGCTTTGCCATCACAGGTTTCGACCATACCTACTTTTTCCTCAAAGGGCTTCACGAGTACGGAACGGGCTTCAACGGAGCCATCGGCAGCATAGGCTATACCCCCATCCAGACGCCCTTGGGCTTTGAGCGCATCGGCTCCAACGGCGGCTGGCAGAACAAGCGGATACTCATGGTCAACTACGCTCCGTCCAAACAGATCAGAGTGATATACTGACCCTGGAACCATTATTCATTAACTCCTATCGACACCTACCATACATGATCAAGTACATACGCATTTCACTCGGTATATTGTTCTTCATGACATTCCTCCATGCCAAGTCGCAGATCGGCGATTTCAGAAACGAACTGGCAGTGGGCGTCACGGGAGGATATACGATGAGCAGCGTGGGTTTTGTACCCGATATCCCCCAGAACTCTCTGGGCGGCTATACCGCCGGTGTGGCCCTGCGCTTTACCTGCGAGAAGTATTTCAAGAGCATCTGCGCCCTGGTCACGGAAATCAACATCACCAAGACCGGATGGAAGCAAAGCATACTCGACGCGCAGGACCAGCCTGTCATCAACCCATCCACAGGAGCGGCAGAGGAGTACCAGCGCACGATTACCTATATCCAGATACCATTTCTGGCACGTCTGGGCTGGGGGCGCGAGTACAAGGGGGCGCAGTTCTATGTGCAGGCAGGTCCTCAGATAGGCTTTTACCTCAACGACAAGATCAAGAGCAACTACGACTACGACCTGCGCAACCAAAGCGACCGTCTGGGAGTACTGCAGGAGTCGCCGCAAGAGGTGATGCCCATAGAGCGTAAGTTTGACTACGGCATTACGGCAGGAGCCGGACTGGAATACTCCATCCCCCGCGTGGGCCATTTTCTGCTCGAGGGGCGCTACTACTACGGACTCGCCGACATCTACAGCAACTCCAAGAAGGACTTCTTCGGCAGGAGCAACCTCTCCGTCATCCAGATCAAACTGACCTATCTCACCGACCTGATACGTTCCAAGAACCCCAATATCAAGTAAAGGTACTACGATTATCCACTCAGATTCTATAATCATTAAATAATTTATATCATTATGTTTGAAGGACAACCTAAAGGTTTATGGACATTGGCTCTTGCCAATACCGGCGAGCGTTTCGGCTATTACACCATGCTTGCCGTTTTCGCTCTCTTCCTCGGAGAGAATTTCGGTTTTCAGGCCGGAACAGCCTCTGAGATTTACACATGGTTTCTCACACTGGTGTATTTCCTTCCGCTCTTTGGCGGTATAGCAGCCGACAAATGGGGCTACTCGCGGATGGTGGTCACAGGTATTGTCATCATGTTTGTCGGCTATCTGCTGCTCTCCATTCTTCTTGGAAGCGAAATGCCGGCAGTCATCGCTATGGGTGCCGCTCTGGTGCTCATCAGCGTGGGTACCGGTCTGTTCAAGGGCAACCTCCAGGTCATGGTGGGCGACCTGTACAACGACCCTAAGTATGCCGACAAGCGCGATTCGGGCTTCTCCCTGTTCTATATGCTCATCAACGTGGGTGCCCTCTTCGCCCCCACGGCAGCCATCTACAGCATGGAGTGGTCACAGGCCACCTTCGGTCTTACCAAAGCCGAGTCATACCACGCCGCCTTTGCCATTGCCTGCATTTCCGTGATTGTCAGCATCCTTATCTACTACTTCGGCAAGCCCACCTTCAAGCAGGTGCTCTCTGTCAAGAAGGTCAAGAGCAATGCCAGCGAACCTGTGGAGGAGATGTCGCCCAAGGAAACCCGCGAGCGCATCATCTGTCTGGTACTGGTATTTGCCGTGGTCATCTTCTTCTGGATGGCATTCCATCAGAACGGCCTTACCCTTACCTGGTTTGCCGATGAGTTCACCGCCACCAAGTCTTCGGGCATCGAGTCGATGGCGTTCAACGTGACCAACCTCGTGGCTATCATCCTGATGGTGTATGGCATTTTCGGAGCCGTTCAGTCAGCCACTTCCAAAGCACGCCTCATCAATAGTTTGGTGATTGCCGCCGGCATCGCCATCCTTGGCTACAACTACTCCCAACTTGAATCCGAGATCAGCATCAGCGCCCCCATCTTCCAGCAGTTCAACGCCTGCTTCGTGGTGATGCTTACCCCCGTGAGCATCGCGCTCTTCGGCTGGCTTGCCAAGAAAGGCAAGGAGCCCAAAGCTCCTGTCAAGATAGGTCTGGGTATGCTGGTGGCAGCCGCTGCCTATCTGCTGATGACGGTCAGCTCCATCGGTCTGCCTGCGACCAACCATCCCGAACACGTGGCTGATGTCACCCCCAACCTGCTCATCTCCACCTACCTCATCCTCACCTTCGCCGAGCTGCTCTTGTCGCCCATCGGCATCTCGCTCGTCACCAAGGTGGCGCCTCCCAAATACCGTGGCATGATGATGGGCGGCTGGTTTGTAGCCACCGCCTTGGGCAACAAACTGGTGTCTATTCCCGGTCACATGTGGCACATGGACCTCACCATCGTTTGGGGCACCCTGATGGTAATCTGTCTGGTGGCAGCCCTGTTCATCTTCTCCATCATCAAGAAGCTCAACAAGGTGTGCTAAGCACCTCACGATAACAATCGGTCAAGAGAGGGTGTGCCCATGTGACACACCCTCTTGTTTTTTCTCGCCCCCCCCTGATTTTTCGGCACGGATTACACGAATTACACGGATTTTTAAGGCGCAACCTATTACTCTTTAAGGCTTCGCCTATCATATTTTGGCAAATAATTGTACGTTGTGTAACCCGTGTAACCGAGTTTAACTTTTTTGCTCTCATCCCGGTTACTCCGGTTACACGGAATGAACTGTCAAAAGAATATTTCATACAGACGTTGTTGAAATCTAAAGCAAATACAGAAAAAGATGGTCTTCTTTATCAATTAAAAAGACTGACAATATTTTATTTATGGTCATTCTCTCTCCATTGATTATTTCAAACTATTCTTTGAATATCTACCCATCGCCATCCGTTATTTGCTCTGCTGTTACAAATGTTACATAACGTATATATATTAGCCTTAAAAAGCCGTGTAAACAGAAGCCCCCCACAGTCCCCCCCCAAGGGGGATGAACAAAGTCAGGGAAAACGGCGCACGAAGTCGGGGAAAACAGGATAACGGGGCTGGATATTTCGTATCTTTGTATAAGATAAGCTGCATCTCGGCATAACACTCAAGCAAGCTTGATGATTCTGCTCTCGATTTGCATTATCTTTGCATTGTGATTAACGGAGGACTTGCTGATGCCCTCTGGAGCCATAAATGATGACAGGCGCCGGTCGGAAGTTATCACCCTCAGGAGCCATAAGCAATGCCCCGAAGACCACACAAACACATCGGCTTCATGCGGAAGGGTTTGGTGATTTCATATTTATTCCTTAATTTTGCACCTGAACAAAATAGACGTACGACAATGATAATAAGCGTTGCAAATCCGATATATGACTCGGTGTTCAAGTATCTTATGGAGGACAACCGTGTGGCCAAGACCGTGCTGTCGGCGCTTTTGAAGCGAGAAGTGGCTGAGGTTGACATGCGCAAGCATGAATACACCAACGGCACTCGTGACAAGATATCCATGTTCCGCATTGACTTTGGCGCTAAGGTGCGTCAGGACGACGGAAGCCTGAAACTGGTGTTGATAGAACTGCAGAAGACATGGCTTGAGACGGAGACACTGCGTTTCCGTCAGTATCTCGGTACCCAATACGCCAACCCTGACAACATCCTGAAGGATTCCAACCCCAACGGCTATGGCATCCCGATGATAACCGTGTATCTGCTCGGGCATCAGGTCGGGGAAATCGAGGAGCCTGTGCTTTACGTCAGGCACAAGTCGTATGACTATGATGGCGTGGAGGTGACCAAGGGGATGCCCGACCCTTTTGTAGAGAGTCTCGTGCATGACAGCATCATTGTCCAGATACCCCTTCTCCACGGCCGTGTCAACAACCGGCTGGTGGAGGTGCTGAGTGTTTTCGACCAGACCAACAAGGACGGTAAAAACCGTCAGGTGTTGAAGATTGACGAATCGGCATACGATGGTGATGAAGAGATGAAGCACATCCTTCATCGCCTTCTTGCAGCAGCCTCTGACAGCAAGCTGCGTCAGGACATGAACGTAGAAGACGAGTATTTCTCGGCCATCGAGACGCGTGATACCGCAATCATGAAACGTGACCAGAAAATCGCTGAGCAAGATGCCCGTCTGGTGGAACAGGATGCCCGTCTGGAGGAGCAGTCTGCACAGTTGGAGGAGCAGCGTACAGCCTTGCTTGTATCCGCGAAAGCAATGAAGTTGGCTGGTATTTCGGAGGAACAAATAGTGGCGTTGACAAAAATATCTATAGAAGAGATAAAACGTTTATGAGTTACCTGATACGGGTGACAAGAAAAGACATCACAACGGAGGCTGCAAGCGGCATGTATTTACCGGCTTGCAGCCTCCGACTGTTGTATATTACCGATGGGCCTTATCCGTTACGGCAGAAGAGGCATCTCATTTCCTCAGGGCTTTCATCACCTTGCATTGCCCGTCTTTGTCATAGGCGCGCAGGATGTATGCCCCGCCCCTGACTGGTGTGGTGACTTGTTTGCCGTCGGGCGTATAGACCTCATAACGCACCGGCTGGAAGTCGGCACTCTGCACATGTTCGATACCATCGGTGGCACCGGTGACCGCCACGTGCAACAGACGGGTCATGGCAGAGCCGTCGGCATCGGTCACCGTCATCCTTACGGTGGACAGGCCTGCCGCCTGCCTCGGTGATGTCGGTATAGTCGTTGCTGTCGTCATCGGTCTTGTTGATGACATACGCGCCGTCGCCCAGCAGTTTATAGCCATAGTTCACCACTCCCTGCTTCCAATAGTTGTCGCGCACGGCATTGCCGTCCATGCCGGGCACACAGGAAATCGTGACGCTCACCGAGTCGGCAGAGTTCGGTATTTCGAACTTGCCTGTGGCCTGCCTGACACGGCCGAAGGTCCAGGGCTGGAAGCCGACGGCAGTACCTTCGTTGGGATTGCGCCCCGACATGTTGATATCGATGCTCTGGGCCTGCAGGTCCAATGCGGATGCGAGGCACAGAAAGGCTATCTGTGAAATTCTATATTTCATGGTCTTTGATGATGATACCTGCCCGTTACGGATTGACGGTGACGGGATTCTTGCTGACGGGATTATACAGGCCCATACCGCCGTAGAGGCTCTGCCATCCTATCTCCTGCACCACTCCGGGATTGTTCTCCTGGTCGCCCGTGCTGAGTCCAAGGAAATAGCAGGTGGCGGGCCAAGTAGGATAGGCGCTGGTCTCATTGGTCATCGTAGCCACATCCTTACGAACAAGGTTACGCTGGTAGAACTGTGCCAAGGCTTTTACGTTGGCGTTGTTATAGGTCACCTCACCGTCCTCTGTCTCTGGCGCAACAGTACAGAAGTCCTCAGTCAGTGTGAGGGCTTTGGGTTTTTCGAGAACAGCGACGGTTGCTCCGAACGGATCGCTTTCCGGGGTCTTTCCACCGGTATAGATATTCGGGTCGATGACCATCTCGAGCTTATGCAACAGCTGCTGGTTGAGCGGACGCACACCGAGATAGGTGCAGGTGTTGCCGCTCCATGCAGTCAGAGCCAATTCAGGAGAGATGTCGGTCTGCCCCACTCCACCGTCGAAGAGCATCCATCGGTGACAGTCGTCAAACCGCTTGCCCTCATATGCGAGCTCCACCTGGCGCTCATAGAGTATGGCATCGAACATCTTTGCCCTGTCGCCGCGAATGGCGGGGTCAAGTCCGCAGTCGCCCTCATATCCCACACGCTGGCGTATCTTGACAAGAGCGTCCCAAGCCTCATCAAGTTTACCAGCACCGCAAGCTGCCTCGGCAAAATTGAGCAGCACCTCGGTATAGCGCATGTATATGGCTGGCTGGGCGTTGATGGAGAAGCCGTTCTCGTCGTCATAGACATAGAGCGGAGTGCCTGCAACAGCATAATCCTGCGACTTCTTGCGGACGTAGATACTCTGTCCGCCAGAGCCCATGAGGTCAGAGAAGTAGCCGGTCTGCACAGAGTCGTTGAACTCCTCGGGAGACGAGTACCATGCATAGTTCTGCAACTCGTAGTCGGTACCGCTGGCATACGGACATTGGTCGGGCTGTGTCATAGAGCCGGAGAACTTCCACTGGGTACCGGGGAAAGCGAAGGTACGGTAGAACCGGGGATCACGGTTGAGGAAGAAGAGTTGCTTGTCGTAGGTGTATTTTCCTACCTCTGTGGGGCGTTTGCCATCTGCCATCGGGAAAAGGTCCACCATCTCTGCTGTAGGGCATAGGGTGGCTGAACCCATGGCATTCTTGGGACGCACCGCCTGTTCCCAGTTGTTGTAGAGCTGGTCAGTTGGGTCGCCTCCCAGATTGTTGCACACGGCGAAGAATACAGCCTCCGACCTGTTCTGCTCACCACCGTAAATGTTTGACCATATCTTCGCCCATCCCTCGGCATTCTTTCCGGGAGTATCGGTGTATGCAAGACCGAAATTGCCTTCCTGCAACTTTGCCAATGCCAGCGAGTTTAGTTCGTAGGCAGTGAGCCAGCGGTCCTGTTCGTCGGCGCGGTTGAATACGGGACTTGCATAATAGTTTGCAATATACCCCGCAAGGGCGTAAGCCGCACCAGATGTGATGCGCCCCCAGTCGTTGGCTTCCTCCTCCCATCTTGCGGGAAGATGTTCGCCGGCATATCTCAGATCTTCCATCATAAAGCGGAACGTGCTGTCGGAGGATGTGCGAGCCAGTTTGAGCTTGTCGGCATCAGAGGATAGCGTAGATTGGATGGTGTTGACGATAGGAAGTCCTCCAAAACGCTTCCAGAGTCTGAAATAGCGTGATGCCCTGAAGAACATCGCTTGGCCGGTAACCTGCTGTTTCTGCAGGTCGGTAAGGATGATGCCCTCGGTATTGTTGACACGCACTATCACATCCGTACACTCGCGTATCTTCTTCCAAGGACTCTCGTTGATGCCATAGAAGAAAAAGCGGTGGATATTGGTATTGTCCCATACCTTTCCGGGTTCTGACCATGTGCCATAGCCGGTGAACTCATCGGTATGGGTGGAGAGGAAGTCGTTGCCGCCCACGGGCCACAGGTCGGGATAATAGTTGTCGCCCGTGTTGCTGAATGACTTATGATTCGGGAGCGACTTCTGGTAGATGTAGTTCAATCTCAGATTGACAGAAGCCTGGTCATAGTAAGCCTGCTCGGGACCATAACTACCGTACGGGCGCTTGTCGGCAAGGAAATCGTCACTACAACTTACGGCAGACAGTGCGATAACGGCTGTAAGTGACAAGGCATATATGTTTGTTTTCATAAAAAAGTATGCTATTAGTTAGTATTATGAAGATCTATTTGGATATATTATCAAAATGTGACGTTCAATCCCATGGTTATCTTGCGGCATATCGGGTAGCTACCATAGCTACCTGCGAAATCGTTCCATGCTCCCTTAGGTATGGGATTGTAGAAACTGAAGGCATTCTGTACCGTGACATTGAGGCGAACGCTCGACAGTCCGGCGGTGCGTACCCATTCTCTTGGCAATGTCCATGCAAGGGTGATATTGCGCATCTCGATACTGGCGCCTGAGATTCTCCAGAAGGTGGATGCCAGACTGTTTACGCTTGAATAGCGTATATTGGGCAGCGAGCCGTCACGATTGGCCCATACAAGCTGGTTGCCATTGGCATCGAAATAGTCCTCATAGACAAACATGTCGTTCCACATGGCATTGATGTTGGTTGTCTGCAGATTGCCGAAACTCTCGCCTCTCAACGAGCTTGGCACAAGGGTATAGGAGCCCCACTGAGCCTGGATGGTGGTATTGATGGAGAAATCCTTCCACACGAAGTTCAGGTTGGCATTGGCAGAGTAAGGGTTGTTGGCACGTTTTGAAATCTGCACCACGTCGTCTTTAGAGTTGATGACACCGTCAGGAGCGGTATAGTTGCCATTTTCGTCCTTGGCGCCACGGATATCCTCGTAGATAAGCATACCCGGCTGCACCTGTGACTTTGTAAGTCCGAGATAGTTGGTGATGTTGTACTTCTGGAAATACTCGTCAATCTGCTGGTACGAGCGGAACATGCCTATACATGACAGTCCCCAAAGGCCACGGTCGGTACGCTCGCCCACTACCTTATCGGTGAAATAGGGTTCTTTTACCTCAAACATCTTCTTCACCTTATTGTCATCGTATGCGATACCTACCTTGCAGGAGAAGTACATGTCCTTAGAGAAGCGCTGTCGCCATCCTACCTGTATCTCGGCACCCCACATGTCCATTTCAGCATAGTTTTCGGGAGCGGGATAGATGCCTACGGTGCCGGGGAGTATGGCAGACGAGGGATAGTCGAACATGGAGCGTCCCCTGTCGTAATAGGCGTCGAAGACAACCGAGAGCCTGCTGTCGAGCGCACGCATATCTACACCGAAATTCATCTTATAGTTGGTATCCCAATGCAGGTCAGGGTTGGTTCCAGACTTCTCGGGCAAGGCGAAAGCGCGGCCCGACTCCTGCTGCGGATTGGTGCCGAAGATGACGGAACGGTTCTGGTTATAGCTGTACAGCTGCAACCAACGCCATGCCTGCACGTTGTCACGGCCCATGACACCGAAAGAGGCGCGCAGTTTGAGGAAGTTGACCAGTTTTTCGTTGTTGAACCAAGGTTCCTCGCTGATTACCCATCCTGCAGAGAACGCGGGGAAGGTGCCCCAGTAGTTGTCGGGCGAGAACTTGGTACTGGCCTGTGTGCGCATCAGGAACTGGAACAGGTACTTGCTTTTATAAGCATAGTTGGCGCGCAAGATATAGGCGAGAGAGCCACCCTCACTGCGTGACCACTCGGAGGTAATCTCCGCATCGTTGTCGAGCGAGTTGGAGCTGCCATCGGTGAAAGCCAGGGGGTGTGTGCCCTTGCCATAGAGGTTCTCGCTCCAGCTCTCGCTACGCTCGATGCCGAAGGAGGCGCTGACATCATGGTCGCCGAAACGGCGCGAATAGTTGAGCAGGAAGTTGAGCTGATAGCTTTGGTCGGTGTCCATGGTGCGCTGCAGATAGGATGACTGTCCGCTGTTGAGCACGCGAGGCTCGAAGTTTTCGAAGTCGATATAGCGGTACCCGTTTAGGTCGGTCTCATTCTCAATAATGGCTGTAGGGTCAACTACATAGAGGTGGCTACCCGAGCCGCCACGGTTTTTCACACGATACACGGTGTTCTCCATCTTGATGGCATTGACCTCGCTGTTGCTTACATTGCGTGAGTAGGTCAGCTTGGCGGTAAGTCCCTTCAACGGCTTGAACCAGGAGAAATCGTGCTGGATGCTACCCTGTATGCTCATGGAGTTGGAGGTTGTCTCCTTGTTGTTACGTGTCTTGAGCATGGAGCTGTAGTTATAATAATTGTCGAACGAGGGGTCGTTCTCCATACCTGAGTTGTAGATGGAGTAGCCGTTTATCTCGTCAGGCACGTAAGTGGGATTCTTGAGCATATACTTATAGTCCTCTTCTGAACTTGAAGCAGCCATGTGCTGGTTGCGCGAGAGGTTAGAGCCAGAGACAGAGAGTGTGGCCTTGAAGTATTTCGAGATGTTGGCATTGATGCCGGCACGGTAGTTCCAACGGTCATAGTCGAGTTTTCCGATGTTACCGTCTTGTGTCTGATAAGACACGCCTGCAAAATAGGTAGCACGTTCTGTACCGCCGTTGATGTTGATGCTGTGGCGCTGGGTGGAGGCGCTCTTCCAATACTTATCGAGCAGGTTATAGTTGGTATTGCGCAAAGCCTCTATCTCGTCTGCCTGGAAATAGCCGAGCAGCGGGTCGATATTCTCCTCTTTTCCTGTCTTGGCATATTGTGCGGCGTTGTATATGCGCGCATAGTCATAACCTGACAGCATATCGGCATGCATGATGGCGTCGGAGACACCCAACTGGAACTGGTAAGAGATTTTCGGGCGACCGGCCTTGCCTCGCTTTGTATTCACCAGAATGACGCCGTAGGCACCATAGGCACCATATACGGCAGCCTCCGAGTCTTTCAGAATGGAGATGCTCTCCACTTCGTCGATGTCAAGGTTATTGAACTCCTCCTCGGTGGTGATGAAGTCATCGATGACATAAAGCGGTGTTGCTGTGGCATCTCCACCGATGGGATTACCTCCTTGATCTTTTCCTGTAGGCACCATAGATACCGCATCCTTTGCCTGTCGGATGGTGATAGTGGCGGTCTCACCGGGGCGTCCGGTACTTGGCATGTCCACATGGATGGAAGGCGATATTCCTGCGAGTGCCTCTGAGAGGGAGGTGACATTAAGGTCTCTGAGTTCCACAGGGTCTATTACCTCCACCGAACCGGTGACGTTCTTCTGCTTCATGGAGCCATAACCTACAATCACCACATCTTCAAGACTGCTGTTGTCTTCCCTCATCTTTACAATCATGTTGTCAGCGGGAGCCACAATGGCAGTCTCATAGCCAATGTAAGATACTCTGAGCTTGGCCTTTGCCGGTACACTGAGCTTGAATTTTCCGTTGAAATCGGTAGCGACACCTCTCTTTTTGTCTGCTGTAGTAACGACGGTGGCACCAATGATAGGATCACCGTTCTCATCTATCACGGTTCCCGTTATCATCTTCTGCGACATGGCAACCAGCGATATTACAAACATTGCCGCCAGTGTAAACGTTTTCTTAATATATTGCTTCATAGTATGTTTATGTTTTAGGTGGATTGTGTTTTCATCTGAGCCAACGTGTGTCTCCTCCATTATTATATACTATCTCTTTCTCCCCAGGAGTGAAATCGATACCACCGTTCTCCGCCTCAAGGTCAAGTTCTCGTGTGAGCGACTCAGCAGGGAATAACGGGTTGTAGAGCGAGGCGAATGGGGCGCCTGATGTGTCCTTACGGGTATAGTCGGTATCTCCCTCTTCCTTCGGATTATAGAAGAAGTTGAATTTCATGGTGAAGTTGCCGCCTTTTTCCGAGATGCGTCTGAAAGGCTGGTAGAGGTCATAGAAGATGGAGTGGTCAAAGCGGCAGTAGAAACCTGTTCCGTTTACATTGTTCGCCCACTTCTGTCCTGTCATGGCTTTTGACAAGGTCACGTTTGACATGGTGAAATACCAGCTACCCATTTCCGAGGTGGTGTTTCCGAACACTTTCTGTGGGTTGGAGTTTGACTGGTTGTTGAAGCGGAGGAAATAGGCCTTG
>CALZXH010000013.1 GCA_945830055.1 uncultured Prevotella sp. | reverse complement strand
TATCGTGGGCTTGTTGGCTTTTGCCACGCAAAGTTACAAAATAGTCTTTATACGCACGCACGCATATAAAAAGTAATGTGAAAAGAACCATGTGCAAACGTTTGTATTCTAAAATAGCACGATATAATCAAAAAAGAAAAACAAGAAATGAGAAAGAAAGTTAACTTTGCATCAGTAACGAAAACCTATAGAACATATATCTATTATGGCACTGTGACGGATGAGCCAAAGAATTGACGGAACAAGAGAATAAGATTTTTGAATCCAGTATAATATCTATTAACCAAAACAAATTGATAATGAAGCAGGTAAGCAGTAAAAATCCGTTTAGGATGCTTGTCCTCTTGGTAGGATTGCTCCTTTCGGTAGGCGCCTTTGCCCAGATAACGGTCAAAGGCCATGTGAAGGATGCGAAGGGTGAGCCCATTATCGGTGCCACCATTCGTGTTGCCGGAACACAGGGAGGCTCTGTGAGCGACTTTGATGGTAATTTTGTCATCAAGGCCGACAAGGGTGCCACCCTCAGTGTTTCGTATGTTGGCTATCAGACAGCCAGTGTCAAGGCCGCTCCCACGGTCATGGTGGTGTTGCAAGAGGATGCCACCATGCTGGACAATGTGGTGGTCATCGGTTATGGTGTGGCAAAGAAAAACGACCTGACAGGTTCGGTGACGGCCATGAAACCCGATGAGAAGAACCGCGGAATGGTGACCACGGCACAAGACATGATTCAGGGCAAGATTGCAGGTGTGAACGTGAACACCACATCAGGAGAGCCCGGTGGCGAGGCGCAGATACGCATCCGTGGCGGTGCTTCGCTCACTGCGTCGAACAATCCGCTGATCGTCATCGATGGAATGCCGATGGACAACAACAAAACCAAGGGTATGAGCAACCCCCTCTCGCTGGTCAACCCCAACGATATCGAGAGCTTCTCGGTGCTGAAGGATGCTTCTGCCACCGCCATCTACGGTAGCCGTGGTTCTAACGGTGTAATCATCATTACCACCAAGCGCGGACGCCGCAATCAGGCTCCCCAGGTGTCTTATAACGGTTCTGTTTCGTTCAGTTCGGTAGCAAAGAAATTGGATGTGCTCAGCGCTGCCGAATATGTGGAGGCTATCAAGAAAAACTCCCCTGAGAATCTGGACAAACTGGGATGGAAGCAGTACAACGAGGACGGTACTCCCAACATGGAGGCTGGCACATACGATACCGACTGGCAGGACGAAATCTACCGCGTGGGTACCAGCAATGACCAGAACATTACCGTGACCGGCGGCGTAGGCAACAGCAAGTGGTCGATGCCCTATCGTGTGAGTGTGGGTTATACCAGTCAGCAGGGTGTGCTGGTATCATCAGACTACAGCCGCTTTACTGCCGGATTTACCCTCAACCCCTCGTTGCTCAACGACCATCTGAATCTGAATATCAACGGTAAGTATGCCCACTCCAAGGCTAATCCCGGCGGACAGGATGCCGTAGGACAGGCTGTAAGAATGGACCCCACCCGTCCGGTGAAGAGCGACGACGAACAGTTTGCCAACTGGAACGGCTACTGGCAGTGGGTGAAGTCGGGTGCCGACTACAATGACCCCACCTATCCCTATGCTATCAACGACGACGCTCCCAAGAACCCGGTGGAGCGTGCGCTGACCAACAATGTATATAAGAAATCTGACGTGCTGATAGGTAATGTGGAGGCCGACTACAAGGTGCACGGATTTGAAGACCTGCATCTGCATGTAAACCTGGCAGGAGAGTATGCCAACGGAGGCGAATACACCAACCAGTCGCCCAAGACCACCTACGGATTCTATTACGGCAGCGTGGGTGAGGACACCGAGAAGAAGTACAACCTGATTGCCACCGCCTATGCACAGTATCTGAAAGACTTGGGCAAGGCACACCATGTGGATGTGATGGCAGGTTATGAATACAGCCGCATGAAGTACTGGGGAGGCAGCCTGTTTGAGAGTTTCTATCCCGTTACCAGCAAGAAGGAGCAGGATGGTGTACCCTTGGCAGGAAAAATCAACACCAGTACTCCCGATGAATGGAAGGGACAGCAGGTGCTTGTCAGCTGGTATGGACGTGCCAACTACAGTCTGCTCGACCGCTATCTGCTCACTTTTACTGCCCGCTACGATGGTTCCAGCCGTTTTGCCGATGGTCATCGCTGGGGCTTCTTCCCCTCTGCAGCCTTTGCATGGCGCATCAACGAGGAGCCGTTCATGAAGGCATGGACCAGTCTTAGCGAACTGAAGCTGCGCTTGGGTTGGGGTAAGACAGGTCAGCAGGATACCGGCAAGGAGTATTATACCGCCGTGTATCGCCGCAACAACAATCCTTACTACACCTACCCCGTGGGCGGACTCAACGGTTATATGTACAGGCCTTTGGCTTTCAACGAGGACCTGACCTGGGAAACCACCACTACCTATAACGTAGGTCTTGATTTCGGTATGTTCAACCAGCGACTCACCGTGAACGCAGACGCCTACTACCGCAAGACCACCGATCTGCTCTGTACTCCCACTATCGCCAGTGGACAGAACTTTGACAATGCCGTGATGCTCAATGCAGGCTCCTTGAAAAACATGGGATTTGAAGTGGCTGTAAACGGTAAGATTATCCAGAACGATACCTGGACAGTGGAACTGGGCGTGAACGCAGCCTACAATAAGAACGAGATTACCGAACTCTATGGCGGACGCGACATGATTGAAGCCGGTATGCAGGTAGGACAGAACAAGAACGTGACCTACCACAAGGTGGGAGAGCCTGCCAACTCATTCTATGTGTTCCAGCAGGTATATGACGAGAACGGACGACCCATCATGGGATGCTATGTAGATAGAAACGGCAACGGACAGATTGACGACGGCGACCGCTACTTCTACAAGAACATCGCAGCTCCTTGGACAGGCGGCTTCAGTCTTAAGGTGATATACAAGAACTGGGACCTTGGCTCTAACTTCAGGGCAAGTTTCGGCAACTATGTATATAACGACCTGTTACAGGCAAAATCGAACACCGCAGAACTCTACAACTCAAAGGGCTACTTCGAGAACACTACCAACGATGCCCTTTTCATGGGATGGACATCCTACAACTATCCGCTCTCTGACTATTTCGTGCAGAACGCAAGTTTCCTGAAGTGCGACAACATCACTCTGGGCTACTCTTTCGAGGGCTTTGGAAAGGGAGAGAACTACAAAGGTATTTCCGGACGTATTTTCGCTTCGTGCAGCAATGTGTTCACCATCACCAAGTACAAGGGACTTGACCCCGAACAGACATCGGGCAAGGAGAGCAGCCTCTATCCCCGCTGCCGTACTTTCCTCTTTGGCGTGAACCTTAATTTCTAAACCGAATTTAAAAAGATTGAATCTATGAAACTCAATAAAATCAAGAATCTTCTTCCCGCTGCCACCCTCGTGCTCACGGCTACAGTGAGTTCTTGTATGGCAGACCTGGACGATGGCAACATCGACCCCAAGTCAGAAGCAACGGTAGATGTGGCTGCCCTTTACACCAAATGCTACGCCAGTCTTATCATGGAAGGTAACGACGGTACCGCCGATTTTACCATCGATGATGCCGGAAAATCCACCCTGTTGCGCAACGTGTTCAACTTCAATACCCAATCTACCGACGAGGCCATCTGCTGGTGGAGTGACGGTGGCATCACCGATATCGCCATGAACAAGTGCGAACCCGGTACCGCAACACTGCGCTTCCTCTATTACCGTCTCACTTCCAATATCTCGTTCTGCAACCGGTTTATCAACGAGGACGCTGTAAAGGCCTATCCCCAGATGCAGGCAGAGGTGCGTGTAATACGTGCCTACAACTACTGGCTGATGCTCGACTTCTTCGGAGACGTGCCCTTTACCGACAAGATGGACAACCAGCCCCCTATGCAGGCACACTCGCTGAACAGCAAGTATGAGGCAGGCAAGACCTACTCGCGTGCCGAATTGCTGCAACTGGGCAGGGAGTATATGTTCAACTGGATAAAGGGTGAACTGGAGGCTGCTGAACCGCAGTTGCTCGAGCCCAAGTCAAAGAAGGATACCGATGCCGACTACGGGCGCATCGACAAGGCCGGATGCTGGTTCCTGCTCAGCAGACTCTATCTCAATGCCGGTACTTATCTGAACAACGACGGACAGAACAACCCCTACTGGAAAGAAGCGCTTGACTATGCCGAGAAGGTCATAAACTCTGACTATAAACTCTTCGACGACTCACGCATCTCTACCGTAGCCACCAACAACGGCTACCGCCCCTACGACTTGCTGTTCATGGGTGACAATGGTTCCAACGGAGCCAGTTGCGAGGCGTTGCTGCCTCTGCTCCAGGACGGTAAGAAGACAAAGGGCTGGGGAGGTTCGCTCTTCTTCATCGCTGCCATGTGGAATCCTTATATGAGCACTGTGACCGATCTGGCTGCAGGTACTACAGGCAACAACTGGAGCGGTATGCGCTGCCGTCCGGAACTCATCAGTAAGTTCACCAATAACCCCTCTTCGTTTGTCAACCTGTCAACCAAGGAAATACGTGCATTAGGCATCGACGACCGCGCACTGTTCTGGGGCAAGGGCAATGGCAGCGACAAGCGTACCCTCGACCTGGGCGACAATACCAGCTTCTATCAGGGACTTGCCACCACCAAGTGGAACAACAACTATTCCACCGGCAGTTCTCCCAACGACTCTTATGACGTGGATACCGACTTCTTCCTCTTCCGTGTGGCTGAAGCTTACCTCAATGCTGCCGAGGCAGAGATGCACCTCAACGGAGAGGCTTCAACCAAAGCAAAGGGCTATATCGATGCTATCCGCAACCGCGCCCATGCTGCCGTGAGAAGTTCTTATACGCTGAACGACGTGATAGACGAGCGTGCACGTGAGCTCTATCTCGAGGGCATCCGTCGTACCGACCTGATTCGCTTCAACCTCTATGGTGGCAACAACGACTACCAGTGGTCTTATAAGGGAGGCAACCAGAACGGTGTGACCTTCGAGAAGTTCCGTAACCTGTTCCCCATCCCCACGGGTGAGATTCAGGCAAACTCCAACCTGGTGCAGATAGATGGCTACTACGCCGAATAATCGGAGCATCGCGAATGAGTATAATAATAGTAATAGATAATCAAAATAAGAAACGCAATATGAAAAATACATTATTGCTTGGCGTGCTGCTTACAGGTGCCGCCGGCTTGTTCTCAGCCTGCTCCGATGACAGAGACAGCAATCCGGTATTGCTGCAGCCTACGGAGTTCGTGCTCAACACCCCCACATTTGTCAATGAGAATGTGGATCTTCTAAGCACAGAGGCTCTCCATCTGGAGTGGTCGCAACCGGTTTTTACTACAGGAAATGCTCCTATCAATGCTACCTATGAGGTGCAGGTGTCGCCCACAGGCTCTTTCACTACCTCGTTCATAGAGGCTTCCAATGACGAGAGTGGAGCAACGGTGGCAGACTATGCCGCCATCGACAAGACCTCGGAATACTGCACCATGGACGTGACGGCAGCTGATTTCAACAAGGCGCTCATGCGCGTGTGCAAATGGGCTGAGGATGCCGTGCCACAGGTAACGGATGCCTATATACGCATCTGCTCTTTCATTAAGGAAGGCACCCGGCGTATCAATCCCGTGGCATCCAATGTGGTCAAGGTGAGCGTGTCACCCTATTATGTGCTTCTCCAGGATGCCGATCCTATCATGTGGTTCCTGGTGGGTGACAAGTTTGGCGACTGTAAATGGTCCAACAATCCTGGCGTGAGCAGTTTCCCCATGTTCAAGCAGAGCGACTATGCCTACGACAAGGTGACTGGTGAGGGCGAGATTGTTTATCTGAACTACTTTGACAACTCAAAGTGGAAGATACAGCCTGCCGATTTCGATTGGAATTACGGTTTCATGGGCAATGGTCCCAGCGCTGCTGTCTATCGTAACGGTAGTAGTACTGATAAGGGCAATATCTGGTGCGACCCCGCAGGCTTCTACAAGGTGACGGTAAACACCAAGAAATTCACCTGTTCGATAGAGAAGCAAGACGACCTGAACAACAATCCGCCCACCGTGTATGGCAGCATCACTATTGGCGGCTCTTTCGGCGGCTGGGATGCAGCCAACGATATTGTGATGACCCCTGTATTTAACAATGAGAACAACCACGTGTGGTGTGCCACCATGACGGTGGGTGCCGGCAATAAGGAAGAGTTCAAGTTCAAGGGCAACGGTGGCTGGGACACCAACTGGGGCTTCGGCGCTGGCGACGGCACGGTGTATCTCGTGGGCAAGGGCGTGCAGAACGGCGGCAACCTTGCTTTGGAAGAGGGCACCTGGATCATCATGTTCAACGATATCACCGGTGAGTTCAGCATCATTGCAGCCAACTAAGTCAACAAGTCATTAACAGGGTGGGGCGGCATCCGTCGCCCCGCCATAAAAAGAATATCGGAATGAAAACAATCAATAAAATCATGTTCGGATTCGCCCTCTTGGCAGGACTGGCTTCTTGCAAAGGCGATTACGATGACTGGGGGTCTCCACAGGCAAACAGTCAGAAGGAGTTGGCTGAGAAAGTGGCCATGACCGCACAGCCAGCCGTGAGCAGCATCGATATGCAGACGGTAACCGGCGACAGTGTGCAGTTTGTTACTATAGGCAGTCTGGCAGAGAACCAAACAGTGGCTTATGCGCTGGAACTGCAGAAAGAGGATGCAACAGACTCCCGTATCGTCGATATGGACGCCCAAGGTAGAGTGGCTGTGGCTGATATCGATCATGCGTCCAACGAACTCTATGGCATGAATCCCAACGAGCGTACTCTCGTGGCAAAGGTCACCGCCTATGTCACCTGTACTGCTTCTGACGGAGGTGCCTATACCACCAAACGTGAACTGGATGCTTTCAATATCCTTATCAAACCTGCTCTTCCCGTGATTGAAACGGCTTACTATATGGTGGGTTCGTTCGACAACTGGTCTTTAACACGTAACGAGGACTATAAACTGGTGAACGGTGGTGGCGATGTGTATGAAGATCCCGTGTTCACCATCACCCTCATGGCACCCGCGGATGCCACGGAAATGGCATTCAAGGTGGTGCCTGAGTCGGCATTTGCCGGTGGAACCAAAGTGGCAAGTTGGGACAACGCCCGTGCTTGCACCAGTTCAGAGGCCGACGGCCTGTCGGGCACCTTCTCGTTCAACAATGTGGGAACAGACTTCAAGTTCAATATTGCTGAGGGCACCAAGAAGATACGCATCTCCATGAACATGCTGTTGGGAACATACAGCATCACGCTGATCAGTTATCCCGACTTTATCTATGAGATAGGAGACGAAAGCGTATGGAAGGTGCCTCATCCTTTGGCTGCTGTCAACGATAACGGATTGTACGAGGGCTTCTATTACCTGAACGGTGCGTTTAAGTTCAGGCCCAACATAGACAACTGGCTTGGCGACTTTGAGTGGAACGGCGAGGGCAAGATCAGCGAGAACGGACAGAGTAACTGTCCTGATCCGGGTGCAGGCTTCTATAAAATCAATGTCGATTTGGCTGCAATGACCTACAGCCTGATGGAAGTGAAGAGTATCACCTGCGTAGGTAACCACAACAATTGGGACAAGGCTGATGCCAACTGCCACATGACCTACAACACTGAGTTGGGCTGCTGGGAGGCTACACTGGCTCTTGTCAACGGATTCAAGTTTGCCATCAACGATGAGTGGACTTATAGTTGGGGAGGTGCCAACGGCCAGGCCACTGCATACGACAACCTGACTCTGAACAACGGTAAGGATTTGGATGCTCCTGAAGGCGACGGCACTTACTTGATACAACTTTATGTAAGTTGTGAAGGCTTCAACAAAGTGGTGCTCACCAAAAAGTAATCACGCTACGTTCCTTATTTAGAAATAAGCAACATACTCCATAACAAGCAGAGGGATGCCGTGGGCGTTCCTCTGCTTGTTCGGTTATAATCGTTTTCTTTCAGAACCTTCCCATGCCGGAATCATGTCGGATTTCAATCGTTTGCACGAGACAAGTAAAAAAAATTGGATGAAAATTGACGTGATAAATCAGAAAGTTGTATCTTTGCACATAGGTAGAAAGGAATAGGATGGATTTCAGTACGGTATGCTGGAATGAATCCGCTACAAGAGAACCTACAAGTGACAATTATCTAACCGGAAAGAGTATGAAGCGTATTCTGTTTTGCATCGTAATGGTGTGGTGTGGTATCACCGCCATGGCACAGGGATGGCCCTCACGATATGGAGGGGTCATGCTTCAGGGTTTCTATTGGGACTCGTTTGTGGATACCCAATGGAGCAATCTGGAGGAGCAATCGGATGAGTTGTCAAAATACTTTGACCTGATATGGGTGCCCCAAAGCGGCTACTGCAACAGTTCGTACAACAACATGGGATATGCACCCGTTTATTGGTTCAACCAAAACAGCAGTTTCGGTACCGAGCAGCAGTTACGCTCGTTTATAAGCACCTGCTCCCAAAAGGGAATGGGTGTGATTGCCGATGTGGTTATCAATCATCGGGGTAGTGTGGGTGTGGACGGTTCATGGGTGGATTTCCCTGCCGAGACCTACAAGGGGGTTACCTACCAGTTGGGACTGGCTGACATCTGCATCGACGACGATGGAGGAGCTACCGCACAGAAATATGCCGTGACTGGGGCAAAAGACTCGGGTGAAGACTGGGGAGGTATGCGTGACCTGGATCACAGTTCTGCTAACGTACAGAGCAACGTGCTGGCATACCTTGATTTCCTGAAAAACGATTTGGGCTACCGCGGTTTCCGCTACGACATGACCAAGGGATATGCCGCCTCCTATACGGGACTTTATAACAGCAAGGTGAGTCCGGAGTTCTCTGTCGGAGAATACTGGGACGGCAATGTGTCACTATTGAAAAACTGGCTGGAAGGTACCCGAAAAGACGGAGCCATCCAGTCTGCTGCCTTCGACTTCGCCACACGTTATGCCATCAGGGATGCCTGTGCAGGTGACAGGTGGAGTGCCTTATCGGCCTCTGCCCTTGCCAATGATGACAGTTACAAGCGTTATGCCGTGACCTTTGTAGAGAACCATGATACACAGTACCGCTCAGCTTCCGAACCCGGCGATCCCGTGAAGAATTATCTGCAGGCTGCCAATGCCTACATACTGACGATGCCGGGCACCCCCTGCGTGTTCCTACAGCACTGGAAAACATATAAAAAGGACATCAAGCAGTTGGTTATGCTGCGCAAATTGGCTGGTGTGCACAATCAGAGCTCTACCAAGACGCTCAACAACAGCGCTTCACAATATGTGGTGCAGGTTGAGGGAACAGATGCCAACCTTATCTTTGCTGCGGGCAGTGCAGCCTATACTCCACCAACTGGCTATCAGCAGGTCGCTTCTGGCAGCCGCTATGCCGTGTGCGTTTCCTCTTCGCTGGAAACTCCTTGGGTAGATGTGCCATCGGGCTCTTACTCAGAGGCTTTTGATGTCACCTTCACCGCTGTTTCAGCAGATGCCAATGCCCGCTTGGTTTATACCACAGACGGCAGTACCCCCACTGCCTCATCTGCCTCCGTCGCTTCGGGAGCTACTTTGAAGGTGAACGGTGACATGGTGCTTGCTGTGGGACTGCTGAGCGGAGGAAAAGTGGGCAAGATAATCACCCGGCAATACACAATAGAGCAGTTCCAGCCCTATCAGGCTACGGTGTATGTCAAAGATCCCGATTGGGGTAGCGTGTACCTGTATTCTTGGGCAAACGACGGAAAGAATACGCAGCTGAACGGTTCGTGGCCTGGCAAGGTGATGACACAGACTACCACCATTGAGGGAGAGAAATGGTATTACCATACCTTTGACGTGACCAGTGCCGACTACTCTTTCAACGTGATTTTCAGCAAAGGAAGCAATACCGGGCAGACCGTGGATATCGGTCCTATCGCCCAAGACAGATATTATGTGCTGAGCAGCACCATGACCAATGGTAAATATACCGTGACCGATGTGACTTCTACTACAGGTATAGAGACTCCTGTCAAGGAACGTACACAGGCGGATGATGTGTTGACGGTATATGGCATCACCGGTGCCAAGATAAGAGAGATGCGTGGCACTTCCTGCGCTGCAGACGCCCTTGACGGACTGCCCCACGGCATTTATGTGGTCAACGGGAAAAAAGTGTGCAGGTAATAATGGAATGGTCCGGATGAGTCCGGGATGGTTCCTGAAAGTGCCTGTCTTGAAAAAGTTTGAGAATACAGATGAATTAGTAATAAGTTAGGTAAAACAGTAGTTTTAGTTGAGGAAGGGGTTCGCCGTGAGGCGGGCTTCTTCTGCTTTTATCCCCTTCCGTCCATGCAGGTGTGTATATTTCTTATGCCAACCTGCGGCTGGTTCAAGAAATTTAATTACTTTTGTGGAAGAAGAGAAAGAGCAAACGCACTTAATTATATGACACCGCAAACAACCAACAATTGGACGAATTTCTATCTCAAGGATGTGTCGTTCGTCAACCTGATGACCAAACGCATCTTTAATGTGCTGATTGTAGCCAATCCTTACGACGCCTTCATGCTTGAAGATGACGGTCGCGTGGATGAAAAGATTTTTGACGAATACATGGATTTGGGACTGCGTTATCCGCCTACGTTTACGCAGGTGAGTACCGTAGAGGAAGCCAATGCCGTGTTACGTACCACCGATATCGACCTGGCGATATGTATGCCTGGTAATGCCGACAACGATGCCTTTGACGTGGCACGCGTGGTGAAGGCACATTTCCCCCATATTCCCTGTGTGGTGCTCACCCCCTTTTCGCATGGCATTACCCGACGTATGCAGGACGAAGACCTGTCTATCTTTGATTATGTGTTCTGCTGGTTGGGCAATACCAATCTCATCCTCTCTATCATCAAGCTGATTGAGGACAAGATGAATATTGACCACGATATCAGCGAGGCTGGCGTGCAGATGATATTGCTGGTGGAAGACAGCATCCGCTTTTACTCATCGATACTCCCCAATCTTTATAACTATATTCTGCAGCAAAGCAAGCGATTCAGTACCGAGGCCCTGAATCCCCATGCTGCGGCGCAGCGTAAGAGGGGGCGCCCCAAGGTGGTGTTGGCACGCACCTACGAAGAGGCAATGGAACTCTATCAGCGTTATGCCGACAATACGCTGGGGGTGATTACCGACGTGAGTTATCCCAAGGAAGGCAAGAAGGATCCCGAGGCAGGTCTGAAACTGCTGCGCGAGATACGCCGGCACGATGAATATGTGCCGTTGATTATGCAAAGCTCTGACTCCGAGAATAGAGAGAAAGCGGAGGCAGAGGGCTTCCGTTTTGTTGACAAGAACTCGAAAACGATGAACCTCGACCTGCGATATCTCATGGAAGAGCACATGGGCTTCGGCGATTTTGTGTTCAGAGATCCGGTCACACGGCGTGAGATCATGCGCATCCGTTCGCTCAAGGAACTGCAAGACAATATCTTTACCATCCCCAACGACTCGATGCTCTATCACATCAGCCGGAACCACATGAGCCGCTGGCTGTGTGCACGTGCCATCTTCCCCGTATCAGCGTTCCTGAAGCACGTTACCTGGCACAAACTGCAGGATGTGGACAAGCACCGACAGATTATCTTTGATGCCATCGTGCAGTACCGTCGTATGAAGAATATAGGCGTGGTGGCAGTATTCGACCGCGGCAAGTTCGACTCCTACAGCCATTTCGCACGTATTGGCGAAGGTTCGCTTGGTGGCAAGGGGCGCGGTCTGGCATTCCTTGACAATATCATCAAGCGCCATCCTGAGTTCAACAGTTTTGAGGGTGTCAGTGTTGGCATCCCGCGTACCGTGGTGCTGTGTACCGACTTCTTCGACGAGTTCATGGAAAAGAACAAGCTCTATCCCATCGCCTTGAGCGACGCCTCTGATGAAGAGATATTGAGCCATTTCCTCAAAGCACAGTTGCCCGATTCGCTCATCGCTGATTTCTTCACTTTCTTCGATGCAGTGAACGCACCTATTGCCGTGCGCTCCTCCTCGCTGCTCGAGGATGCTCATTACCAGCCTTTCGCGGGAATATATTCTACTTATATGATTCCCCAGCTCAGCGACAAGTACGAGATGCTGCGTATGCTGGCATGTGCCATCAAAGGCGTGTATGCTTCGGTGTTCTACCGTGACTCCAAGGCATATATGGCTGCCACCAGTAATGTGATCGACCAGGAGAAGATGGCGGTAATACTGCAGGAGGTGGTAGGCAAACAATATGGAAACAGATACTATCCCAATTTCAGTGGTGTGCTGAGGTCGCTCAACTACTATCCGATAGGTGACGAAAAGGCCGAGGAAGGTATCGCTAATCTGGCATTGGGACTGGGCAAGTACATCGTGGATGGCGGACAAACCCTGCGTGTGAGTCCCTATCATCCCACGCAGGTGCTGCAAACCAGTGAGATGGAAACGGCATTGCGCGAGACCCAGACCCGCTTTTATGCCCTCGACATGACCAATATGGGGGCTGACTTCAAGGTGGATGACGGATTCAATATCAGCAATCTCAGGGTGAAGGAGGCTGACAAGGATGGGTCGTTGCGCTATATAGCATCTACCTTCGACCCCTACGATCAGGTAATCAGAGACGGTATCTATGAGGGTGGACGCAAGGTGATAACCTTCAGCGGCGTGCTGCAGCAAGGGGTGTTCCCGCTGCCTCAACTGTTGCAGATGTCCCAGCAGTATGGTGCCGAGGATATGCGCCGCCCTGTGGAGATAGAGTTTGCCTGCAACCTTAATGATGACCGCACCGGAGAGTTCTATCTGTTGCAGATAAGGCCTATCGTTGACAGCAAGCAGGTGCTGGATTGCGACCTCAACGCCATTGCCGACGAAGATTGCCTGTTGCGCTCTTCCCATTCGTTGGGACATGGCATCAGCGAGGATGTGCTTGATGTGGTGTATGTGAAGACGGGTGATGACTATACCGCTGCCAACCATCCAGCCATAGCCTGTGAGATAGAGCGTATCAACCGCGGTTTTTTGGACCGTGGAGAAAACTATGTGCTGGTAGGGCCGGGCAGGTGGGGTTCCAGCGACTATTGGTTGGGCATACCTGTGAAGTGGCCGCATATCAGTGCCGCACGTGTCATAGTGGAGTCTGGACTCAAGAATTACCGTGTGGATCCCAGTCAGGGTACCCACTTCTTCCAGAATCTCACCTCTTTTGGCGTGGGCTATTTCACCATCAATACCTATCAGAATGACGGTATTTTCCATCAGGATGTGCTTGATGCCATGCCTGCGGTAGAAGAGACAGCGCATGTGAGGCATGTGAGGTTTGAACGTCCGTTGAAGATAATGATGGACGGCAAGAAGCAACTTGGAGTGGTGCTTCTGCGTTAAAATGTTCAGAAAAGCGGAAAATTGAAAGCAATTTGCCGCTTTTCTTGAAATGTCTCTGCTTTTTTTGTTCTGTTTGTTTTAATTTTTATAACTTTGCAAGCCGTAACAAAAATAGGCACAAACAATGAAGAATATTGTAATTTTTGGAGCACCTGGTTCCGGCAAGGGAACACAGAGCGAGCTGATGATCAAACAGTACGGCTTTAACCATATATCCACAGGAGATGTGCTCCGCAATGAAATCAAGCAAGATACGGAATTAGGCAAGACAGCCAAATCATTTATCGACAAGGGACAGCTCATTCCCGATGACCTGATGATCAGCATCCTTGCCGGGGTGTATGACAGTTTTGGCAAAGAGCATCAGGGGGTTATCTTCGACGGTTTCCCACGTACCATCCCGCAAGCCGAGGCGTTGAAAAAGATGTTGGCTGAGCGCGGTCACTCTGTGGCTGCCATGATAGAGCTGGATGTACCTGAAGAGATACTGATGGAAAGACTCATCAAGCGTGGACAAGAGAGCGGACGCTCCGATGACAATGAGGAAACCATCAGGAAGAGGCTTGACGTGTATCACAACCAGACAGCCCCCCTCATCGAATGGTATCAGGCAGAAGCCCTGCATCACCATGTCAAGGGATACGGCGCTTTGGAGGATATTTTTGCCGATATCCGCCAGATTATCGATAGCCTTTGATGCCTGGCCTCAGTGGCATGACGGCACCGTTTGTGTATTGTTGAAGCCACTCTGACATGTCGTAGGCTGTAAAAAGCGGAAAATAAATTGGTCGTTTGTTGAAAACTTACTATCTTTACCGAATGAAGTGAAGATAGTAAGTTTTTTTGTACTAACCTGATAAAATCACAACACAATGAGTAACATTCCTTTGATTTTTTGGCTGATACCCGTGGCAAGTGTCACGGCATTGGCGATGGCATGGCATTTCTTCCGCATCATGATGCAGGAGGAAGAGGGTACGGTGCGCATGGCAGAGATTGCAGCACACGTCAGAAAAGGTGCAATGGCATATTTGAAACAGCAGTACAAGGTGGTGGGCATCGTATTTGCCGTCTTGGCTGTACTCTTTGCTTTCATGGCTTATGTATTGAAAGTGCAGAATCCCTGGGTGCCCTTTGCATTCCTTACCGGTGGTCTGTTCTCAGGACTTGCAGGCTTCTTTGGCATGAAGACAGCCACCTACGCATCGGCGAGAACAGCCAATGCCGCCCGCAGAGGACTGGACAAAGGACTGAAGATAGCATTCCGCAGCGGTGCTGTGATGGGCTTGGTGGTGGTAGGCCTTGGTCTCTTGGACATCGCCCTTTGGTTCCTTATTCTTAATGCCTTCTATGGAGACGAGCCTACAGCGCTGATAACCATCACCACCACCATGCTCACCTTTGGCATGGGTGCCTCTACCCAGGCACTGTTTGCGCGTGTGGGTGGTGGTATTTACACCAAGGCTGCCGATGTGGGTGCCGACCTGGTAGGCAAGGTGGAAGCCAATATCCCTGAAGACGACCCTCGCAATCCCGCTACGATAGCCGATAATGTGGGTGATAACGTGGGTGATGTGGCTGGTATGGGTGCCGACCTGTATGAGAGCTATTGCGGTTCCATCCTCTCCACAGCAGCTCTGGGTGCCACGGCTTTTGCCATGAATGGTGAGATGCAGCTCAAAGCGGTGATTGCTCCTATGACGATAGCCTCGGTGGGCATCTTCCTGTCGTTGGCAGGCATTTATGCCGTGAAGACCAAGGAGGGAGCCTCCATGCGTGACTTGCTACGCTCTTTGGGTATCGGTACCAATCTCAGTGCTGTGCTCATCGCTATCGCTACTTTCATCATACTGTATCTGCTGGGCATGGAAAACTGGCTCGGTCTGTCTATGTCGGTCATCACAGGTCTGGTGGCAGGTGTCGTCATCGGTCAGGCTACCGAATACTTCACCTCTCAGAGTTACAAGCCCACCAAGTCTATTGCCGAGGCTTCTCAGACCGGTTCTGCCACAGTCATCATCAAGGGTATTGGCACGGGTATGATTTCCACGATGGTTCCAGTGGTTACCATCTCTGTTGCCATTCTGTTGAGTTTCCTCTTTGCCAATGGCTTTGATATGTCCATGAGCACGGCTTCTATCAGTCATGGCCTGTATGGCATAGGTATTGCCGCTGTGGGTATGCTTTCCACGCTGGGCATCACGCTTGCTACCGATGCCTATGGTCCTATTGCCGACAATGCGGGTGGTAATGCAGAGATGAGCGGACTGGGAGAAGAGGTGCGCCACCGTACCGATGCCTTGGACGCCCTTGGCAACACCACGGCTGCCACAGGCAAGGGTTTTGCCATCGGTTCTGCCGCCCTCACGGCTTTGGCTCTGCTGGCATCCTATATTGAAGAGATCAAGATAGCCATGATCAGGGCGGTGGAGGAAGGTAGTACGTTTATCGATACTGCCGGCAACGTCTTCAACCCCTCTACTGCTACCATCAACGATTTTATGGCGTTCTTCCAGGTTACGCTCATCAATCCTAAGGTTCTTGTGGGTGCCTTTATCGGAGCCATGGCTGCTTTCCTGTTCTGCGGACTCACCATGGGTGCTGTGGGCAGGGCTGCAGGTGCCATGGTAGATGAGGTGAGAAGACAGTTCCGCGACATCAAGGGCATTCTTGAAGGCAAGGCCACTCCTGACTACGGTCGCTGTGTGGAGATAAGTACCCGCAGTGCCCAGCGCGAGATGATAGTGCCTTCACTCCTTGCCATCATCATCCCCATAGTGGTGGGTGTGCTGCTTGGTGTGGCAGGTGTGTTGGGACTGCTCACAGGTGGTTTGGCTGCTGGTTTCACGCTCGCCATCTTCATGTCCAATGCCGGCGGTGCTTGGGACAATGCCAAGAAATTCGTAGAGGAAGGCAATTATGGCGGCAAGGGAAGTGCCTGTCATAAGGCCACCATTGTGGGCGATACAGTAGGTGATCCGTTCAAGGATACCAGTGGTCCTTCGCTCAATATCCTCATCAAACTCATGTCGATGGTGAGTATCGTCATGGCGGGTCTTACGGTGGCTTTTGCATAGCCGGATTGTCCGTATTTTGAATATTTCATGTATATCCTGTAAGGAAAACATGTTTTTCTTTATGTCGCAGGTGAAGAATCTTGCGGATTTTGATTAATTTTGCACCGTCCCCATATCACTCCCTTAGTGGATGATGTGAGGACGGTGGCATTTTCTAGCCCCTTTACCCATGATGCCACGTCTGTGAAAAGGGGTTGAACAAGACAACAATAAAGAGTAATGGCTGATTCGAACTTCGTTGACTACGTAAAGATTTATTGTCGCTCGGGCAAGGGCGGAAAGGGCTCCATGCACCTGCGCCATGTGAAGTACAACCCCAATGGCGGTCCCGATGGTGGAGATGGCGGCAATGGCGGTAGCATCTATCTCAGAGGCAATCATAACTATTGGACGCTGTTGCATCTGAAGTACGAACGCCATATCAAGGCCGAGCATGGTGGCAACGGAGGCCGGGACAAGTGCCATGGCACCAACGGCAAGGACGTGTATATTGAGGTTCCCTGCGGTACGGTGGTATATGATGCCGAGACGGGCAAGTACATCTGTGATGTGACCTACGACGGTCAGGAGGTGTTGCTGCTCAAGGGAGGCAGGGGAGGATTGGGCAATTTCCAGTTCCGTACTGCCACCAACCAGGCTCCGCGTTATGCGCAGCCAGGCGAGCCCATGCAGGAGATGACCATCATCCTCGAGCTCAAGCTTCTTGCCGATGTGGGTCTGGTGGGCTTTCCCAATGCCGGCAAGTCCACTTTACTATCGGCTCTCTCAAGTGCCCGTCCAAAGATAGCCAACTATCCTTTCACCACCCTTGAACCCTCGTTGGGCATCGTGGCCTATCACGACCGCCAGTCGTTTGTGATGGCAGATATTCCCGGTATCATCGAGGGCGCCAGCGAAGGCAAGGGCTTAGGACTTCGTTTCCTGCGCCATATTGAGCGCAACTCTCTGTTGCTCTTCATGGTGCCTGGCGATACTGATGATATCAAGCGTGAATATGAAGTGCTGTTGGGAGAATTGAAGAGCTTCAATCCCGACATGCTCGACAAACATCGTGTTCTGGCGGTCACCAAGTGCGATCTGCTGGACGAAGAACTGATAGAGATGCTCAAGGAGACACTGCCTGACGATTTGCCTGTGGTGTTCATCTCTTCTGTGACTGGCTATGGCATCAATGAACTCAAGGATGTGCTGTGGAAAGAACTCAACAGTGAGAGCAACAAGTTGCAGAGCATCATGGGAGAAGACTCGCTGGTTCACCGTGACAAGGATATGTCACTTTTCCTCCGTGAGATGGCCGATGAAGGCGAAGACGAGGAAATTATCTATGTGGATGAAGACGAGATAGAAGACCTTGACGATTTTGAATATGATATAGAGGGGGATGAGGATGAATGAACCTCATCTGCTGCAATATGATTTGGGTGAGGGGGTGATAGCTTTCAGTACCACCCGTCGCCAGGGATATGGCGAGGGCAAGTACGGAGCCTTCAATCTCAACGAGTGGTGCGGCGACAGCGCACAGCATGTGCAAGCCAACCGTGAAGCGCTTTGCCACAGTCTGCATATTCCGTCTTCACACCTGTTGATGCCCCATCAGGTGCATGGAACGGAAGTAAGGGTTGTCGGTCAACAGTTGGTGCAGGCATCGGAAACCTCGCGCCGGCAGATGTTGGAGGGGGTGGATGCCCTTGTCACTGACATCCCGAACTGTTGTATAGGTGTTTCCACTGCAGACTGCATCCCTGTGTTGCTCTATGATGCCGGGCATGCAGCAGTGGCAGCCGTCCATGCCGGATGGCGGGGCACGGCGCAGCATATTGTGGCGCATACCCTGCAGGTGATGCGGCAGACCTATGGCACCAGTCCTGACAAGGTGCATGCCGTGATAGGACCGGGCATCTCGCTTGGAGCCTTTGAAGTGGGCGATGAGGTGTACGACTGCTTTACAGCTGCTTTCCCACGCCATCCGGAGGTGTGTGTCAGGTACGACAAGTGGCATATCGACCTGTGGCTGTGCAACCGCCTCGATCTAGAGGATATGGGAGTTCCTGCACCCCACATCCACGTAGCGGGAATATGTACCTATAACAATACTGATGAATTCTTTTCTGCCCGTCGCTTGGGCGTCTCTTCCGGGCGCATCTATTCGGGTATCATGCTACATAAACTGAAAATCTGATGATGAAAATAATACTGAAAAACCTACTGTTGACACTATCCTTGGCTTTCTCTCTGCCTGTGGCTGCACAGGAATCTTTTTCCGCATTGGAACAACAGCAGATAAGCATAGCCACCCCGGGCCTTTTTGACAAGTCCAACGCTTTTACCATCGAACTTGATATCCTGGGTGTGGGTGACTATTCCTTTCCTCTGCCTGTGGGAAAGGCAAAACTTTTGAAAGACAATTTCGTGGAAATATCCACCACACCGGGAGATGCCGTCAAGGCGATGTTTGGAGGTGTGGTGCGTCTGTCACGCCATCATCCTACCTATGGTCATGTCGTAGTAGTGCGCCACGACAACGGACTGGAGACCATGTATGCGCATAATGTGCAGAATCTGGTCAAGGTGGGTCAGCGGGTGGAAGCCGGACAAACCGTTGCTATTGTCAAGGCGGAGGGGAAACAGGCCTACTGTCTTTTCGCTATCATGGTCAACGGCGGAAGAATCAATCCCGAAACCATCCTCCATCTTGGTTCCCATCGCCTGCTGAAGCAGGAACTGCTGTGTCGTAAGGCCGGCGAAACGGGTGCCCATATCAGTGTGGTGCGTGTGGACAAGCAGTTGATCGAGGCTGAGAAGAATACGCTGGATAACTGGAATGTGAATACCGACCCCTTTGGTTCCAAGGGCAGGTTCACGCTCAATCTTGCAGAGATTCCTGCCACTAAGTGGGCTTATCCCTTGCCGGGAGCCAAGGTTATCAGTGGATATGGAAGGCGTGCCGGCCGTTCGCATACGGGGGTGGATCTCAAGACCAAGGCGAATGATGATATTCTGGCTGTTTTTGATGGTATCGTCACCATGTCGCAGAGTTATCATGGTTATGGCAAATGTATCCGTATCAAGCATCCTAACGGTATAGAAACACTTTACAGTCACAATTCGAAGAATCTTGTGAATGTGGGTGATAAGGTGAAAGCCGGACAGGTGATAGCCCTCACAGGACGTACCGGAAGAGCCACCACCGAGCATCTGCATTTTGAATGTAGGGTCAATGGCGTTACTTTCGATCCCTCCTATCTCTTCAACCATACCACCCACCTCCTGCGTTCCCAACAGCTTACCTTTGTCAAGAAGGGCTCTCGTGTGAGTGTGGTGAAGAAATAACGGACAGAACCGGTTCCTGTCACCGTTTCTGTTTCTCTGGAATAGGTGCAAGGGGAGTGGAAACCCTTGCCCTTACATACATTCCCGGACGGAATGCCTGATCATCGGTGGTCACTTTGGCATATACCTTGATGGAATAGTCTTTGTCATCTACCGCCTGGTCAATGGAAACTACCGTGGCATGGAAGTTCTTCTTGCCCATGCCATTGGCTCGGAATGCCAGCGTACAGCCTGTACGGATGTGCTGTAAATCCTTTTCGTATACGGTGAGTTGCAGCAGCGGATGCGCCTTGTCGATGATGTCGCACAAGGCTTCGCCTGCATCAATATATTTTCCGATATTGGCATCCAGGCGGGTCACGTAGCCGTTGATGGGCGAGGTTATCTGCAGGTAGGGCTGTATGCCCTGTCTCTGTATGGTGACAGGACTCGTGCCCAGAGTCAGGAGACGTGCGGCGTATGCCTGTTTTCTGCTGCGCATGGCAAGCCATTCTGCCTTGCTCTGTTGCACGGCTTTTTTCGAAGCCGCCTCTTCCGTACCCAGACTGTTCTGACGTTCGTATTCTTTTTCCAGATAATCCAGTTGTGCGGCGGCCTCCAGATAGTTCTGTTGCAGTTCTATGTACTCAGGATTGTCGATAGTGGCAACCACCTGTCCTGCCTTTACTGCCTGTCCAGGCATCACGGGCAGCGAGTGTATTTTGCCGCTCATGGTGAGCGACAGGGTGGCATGGCGCTGTGGAGGTACCATGATGATACCGTTGAAGGTAGGACTCTTCTCCACACTGGTGGCAGCTGTCACCCCGTCAAGGGCCGTAGTATCCTGTGCCGCTTCTGTGGCGATGCTGTCGGTCTTGTCTTGGTTCTCTGTTGCGGTGTTCTCATGCCGGTTGTTGCTGCAGGCGGCAAGAAGCAGCATTATAAAGGTTGAAATGCAAATCGTCCTCATGGTTGTTGGGATATGTTGTCTGTATTCTTTGTTGACTGTTGTTCTCTGTTGTGAGATGCTATTTCCTTCTGTGTCTCAGCATCACAGGCACTGTGCATACCAACTGGTAGAAGGCAGGAATCACCACCAGGGTGAGCAGGGTAGAAACTATCAGTCCGCCAATCACCACCGTTGCCAGCGGGCGCTGCACTTCGGCACCTGCCGACTGTGCCACGGCCATGGGTACAAAACCCAGCGATGCTACCAGTCCTGTGAGGAATACGGGGCGTAACAGATGATGGCATCCGTTGTTGATGATGCGACGGGTGCACAGCTGGTATCTTCCCTGATGGCGCAGGTCGTTGAAGTGGTTTATCATCAATATGCCGTTGAGCACAGCCACACCGAACAAGGCGATGAAGCCCACTCCGGCTGAGATGCTGAAGGGGAGTCCTCGTATCCACAGAGCAGCTATGCCTCCGATGAGTGACAGAGGTACGGTGGAGAACACTACCAATGACCATGTGACGCTGCGGAAAGCGAAGAAGAGCAACAGCAGGATGAGCAGCAGGGCAATGGGTATCACCACCAGCAGGGTGCGGATGGCATTCTGCAGGTTCTCGAACTGTCCGCCATATTCGAAATAATAGCCGGGCTTCAGACTGATATTCTTGTCCAAGGTCTCGCTGATGTTGCTCACTACCTGTTGTATATCGGCATCGCGCACGTTCACTCCTATGACCACCCTTCGCTTGGCGGCATCGCGGTTTATCTGCAGCGGACCGTTGTTCAGACTGATGGATGCCACCTGGCTCACCGGCACCTGAGTGCCGTTGCAGGTGCGCACATATAGCCTGTTCAAATCCAGGTCGCTCACCTTGTCTTTGTCCAGCCGCAATACCAGGTCAAAGCGCCGTTCGTTTTCAAACACTACGCCTGCCGTCTCTCCTGCATATGCTGTGCGGATGATGTCGTTCAGTCCTTTGATGTCTATACCGTAGCGTGCTATGAGGGTGCGGTCGTATTTCACTACTAACTGCGGCAGTCCCATAGCCTGTTCCACGATTACGTCGGCGGCTCCTGGCACTTGTGCTATGTATGTGGCGGCTTCCCGGGCTCTGGCATAGAGTTCTTCCATGTCTTCTCCATACAGTTTGATGGCAATGTCGGCCTTGGCACCTGTCATCAGTTCGTTGAAACGCAATTGGATGGGCTGGCTGAAGTTGAACTCAGCCCCTTTCACGGTGTCGAGTGCCTCTTTCATCTTCTCCACCATCTCTGCCCGGCTGTTTGCCGAGATCCATTCCTTGAACGGCTTCATCACAATCATCACATCGGCATCCTCTACCGACATGGGATCGGTGGGCACCTCTGCGGTTCCTATCTTTGCCACCACGTGCTTCACTTCAGGAAAATGCTGTTTCAGAATCTTTTCAGCCTGTAGCGACATCTCTATGCTGCGTGTCAACGAACTGCCGGCAGGCAGTGTCATCTGCATGGCGAAATCCCCCTCGTCAAGGGTGGGGATGAACTCGGCACCGAGCCGTCCGAAGAGTAGCAATGCTCCTGCCAGCAGTGCAAAGGAGGCTGTCAAAGTGCCTGCCACATGGCGCATGCACAGATGAATCAACCGATGGTAGTAGCGCCCGATGAAGCGGAAGAAACGGTCTGCCGGGGTAGGGCGTTCCGCCGATGCGGTATGGAGGAATACGGAAGCCATCATGGGCACGTATGTGAGTGACAGCAACAGGGCACCGATGATGCAGAATACCAGGGTCTGTGCCATGGGGGTGAAATATTTTCCCTCGATGCCCGTGAGTGTCAGTATGGGGAAGAACACAATAAGGATGATGAGTACGGCAAAGGCAGCCCCCTTCATCACCTTGGAGGCCCCCTGCTTCACCACTTCCTCCCTGTCTGTCCTTGTTGCGGGGCGTAGTGCGCCGTAGGCCAGGATACCTTCGATGATTACTATGGAACCGTCTACCACGATGCCGAAGTCGATGGCTCCCAGACTCATCAGGTTGGCAGAAACGCCGAAGATGCGCATCAGTATAAAGGCAAAGAGCATCGACAGGGGAATTACCGATGCCACTATCAGTCCGGCACGCACGTTGCCTAAAAAGAGGATGAGCACAAGAAATACTATCACAGCCCCCTCTATCAGGTTAAATACCACTGTAGAGATGTTGCGCTTCACCAGTTCCGAGCGGTTCAGATAAGGCTCTATGGTGATGCCTTCGGGCAACATCTTCTGCACCTTCTCCACCCGCTCTTCCAGTGTTTTGGTCACGGCATTGGCATTGGCCCCTTTCAGCATCATGGCGATGCCGCCCACACACTCGCCATCGCCGTCCATGGTCATGGCGCCGAACCGTTTGGGCGTACCGAAGTTCACACGTCCTATATCGTTGATGTGTACGGGCATGCCGCCTCTGTTTGCCACCACTATCTTTTCGATGTCCTTCAGCTTCTCTATCATTCCTTCCGAACGGATATAGTAGGCGCGGTCCTTCTTCTCGATGTAGCTTCCGCCCGTGTTCTGGTTGTTGTTGCTCAGAGCTTCAAACACGTCGCTGATGGTTATCTGCAGGGCGGCGAGAGCATCAGGGTCCAGGGCTATCTCATACTGTTTCAGATACCCTCCGAAACTGTTTATCTCCACGATGCCCGGTATTCCTGCCAGTTGCCTTTTCACTATCCAGTCCTGGACGGTGCGCAGTTCCATGGCGTCGTAGTCATCATGGTGTGCGCTGTCCACCCGCAACACGTATTGGTATATTTCTCCCAGTCCGGTGGTCACAGGCATCATCTCGGGTGTGCCCAGTTCTTCTGGAATCTCCCCCTTGAGCGTCTGAATCTGTTCGCTGGTCAGTTGTCGTGCCTCTAATGTGGGCACTTTCTCATCAAACACCACGGTCACGAGCGACAGTCCGAACCTCGATACCGAACGGATCTCTTTTACGTTCATCATGTTGCTCATGGAGGTTTCCACAGGCATGGTGATAAGCTGCTCCACCTCTTGCGGTGCCAGTGTGGGCGATACGGTCACTATCTGCACCTGATTGTTGGTGATGTCGGGTACGGCATCCACAGGCAGTGTCACCATTGCCCATATACCTCCCGTGAGTATCATCAGTACCATCAGTGCCACAAAAAGTTTCCGTTTTACGGCAAAGTTCACGATAGCGTCAAACATACTCTTCTGTTTTAATATTGTATAGTTGATATCAAAGAACCCATGCTCTGTCAGTGTTTCATTCTGTCGAGTTATATCGTTGGTTTGTCTATCAACGGTGCAAATATATGTAAAATATGTATGGTGTGTTATCCTTTTCCCTCTTTTTTTCGGAAAATGCCCGAAAAACGTTGGGAGTGTATCTGCCGCATGTTCTTATGCGGGTGTTATCTCCACCACGTGCAACATTCCTTGATCCACATAGAAACGGATGTTGTGCCGGGAAAAAGTCATGCCGTAGATGCGCTGTGCGTCGTGATGGTAGGAAGGACGCGGATCTTGCTGTAGCACTTCCGTGAGTGTATTCCGTTGCTGTTCCCCGAGCGTGTCGGGCAATGGCGTGTCAAAAACCACCTGCAAAGGATGCCATTCAACGCTGTCCACAAAGCCAGCGGCTGCCTGCGGGTGACTGTCGGTAAAAGGCAGATAGGGCTTGATGTCGTAGATGGGGGTGCCGTCCATCAGATCTGCCCCCTCTACATACAGCAACGGACCTTCGGGGGCATCCCATTCCACATGGGTAAGCCTTACCGATGACAGTGCCAGGTTGTTGGGTCTGAAAGAGGAGCGGGTGGCAAACACTCCCATGGAGATGTTCCCTCCCAAACGTGGCGGGCGTACCGTGCACCGCTTCTGTGCCTCTACGTTCTCCGAAAATCCCCATATCAGCCAGATGTAGTCAAAGGCGTCAATGCCTTTCAACGCCTCGGCATGCCGCCATTGCGGCTGGAGTGTCACGATGCCCTGCAGCGAGGGGCACAGTCCGCTCTGTCGGGGTACGCCGAACTTGCTCTGCAGCGGGGTGCTGAAATAGGCGATGGGCTGGATGGTCATGCTCAGATTACTTGTATAATAGTGATATGTTCCTTATTCCACTACAAAGCGGAAATCGTAGAGGTCGCACAGAGAACTGTCTTTGGTGGCAGAGTCAAACAGGAAGAAGAGCGCCTGCTTGCCTTTCCTGCCCTTGATGCCGTTGACCGGCGTGGAGAATACGGCAAGTTCCTGTGGTGCGTCCTTGCTGATGCGGAGCTTTCCTATCACCTTGCCCCCGCGGCTTTTGTAGGGACTGCCCAGCATGATTGTCAGTGTGCCGTCAATCCCCTTGGGAATCATGCTGAATGAGATACTGGTCTTGGACTTGCCGGCGATTTTGGAGAAATTGAAGTATTTATACCCTACGGTTGAACCTGCCGTGTTGTTGACCACCGGACAGAAAGGCTTTTTCAGGTTGAACGGTCCCTGATACGAACCAAGGTCAAGATAGGTGTTGGCGATGTATGAGCCGGAGAAGAAATACTGTGGAAACTTGTCCCAAGCGGGCTTGGGGCCTGTATAGTAACATGCCCAGCCGGCAGCAGTCTTGTGGAGCGGGTTGAGACCATCGGTAGAGAAGCCTTCGGAGGTGTATTCGCCTTCCGAGATGGTCACCTTTCCGCCCTTGCCCTCTTCTACGCTCACTTCAATGGGTGCAACCATCGCCTGACGGGAATACTGTGACAAGCCGGTCTGCCGATGGTAGAATACCCACCACTTGCCGTTGATTTCGCAGATGCTTCCATGCGTGTTGCCTTGGGGATGAGCGGTAGCGATGGTTTTCCCGTTCTCGTCGATGTCTCGGGCTCTTCCGTCAATAATAGTGCCTCCATAGGTCCAAGGACCGAGGGGATGGTCGCTGTATGCGTAAGCCAGCGTGTAGTTGCTCTTGGGCAGACCGAACTCCCCGTCTTTCGTCCATCGGCTGTAGATGAACACATACTTGTCTTTGATCTTGCGCAGCGAAGAAGCCTCGAAAAAGTTGAACACTCCTTCCTGCTTGTGTCCGCTCACCATATCCTCGATAATCTTTGTGCCGCTCTTGACCGTACACATGGTAGCAGGGTCGAGTTCTGCTCCGTAGGAGCGGTTGAAGCCCCAGTAGCCATACACGCGCCCGTCATCATCTACAAACACGGCAGGGTCGAAGCGCAGGATGCTATAGCCGAGCTTGGCATTGTCCTTGCTCCAGCTGCACGACTCAAACGGACCGTCAGGGCGCTTGCTTTTGGCAATGACGCCCTCGCGCTTGCCTTGTACGTTGGGGTAGAAATAATAGGTCTTTGTCCCGTCTTTCTCTACCACCTCGGCAATGTCAGGAGCATACAGCACATCACCCTCTCCGTTCGGGTTCAGTAGGTTGCCGTCACGGTCAGTGGTGAGTCTGTAGATTATGCCGTCATAGCGCCAGTTGCTCAGGTCGTTGACAGGAGCCGACCAAACCACCTGTTCCCGTCCGCAATAATATTTTTTCAGCGAGTCATGCGAGCCATATACATATACCCTGTACTCTCCCGGTTTGTCCGGGTCTTCAAACACGTAAGGTTCTCCATCCGGAACATACTCCCACAGGGGCAGATAGGGATTCTGTGCACTGGCAGTGTTGCCAAACATACAGCATACACCGCTAATCAACAGCAGAAGACAGGTCCTTGACAAGCGTAATGGTATCATGATAGGTGATTTCTTTAGGTTTTTGTTGTTTGGATGTTGCAAAGATACGTATTTTATCGTAGAGTTCCGTCATCTTGTCAGCTGAGATGGGTAAGATTTATTGTCTAAAACTCCTTTTTTTTATTCATAAGGTAGGAAGTTTCGCCTTGTAAGTGTAAAAGAAACTAAAAAGCATGGATTAGTTTTACTACCCCATAAAAAATTACTATTTTTGCACATATATAAAGAATTGCACTTATGGCGGCATGGTAACATGACCGGTGCTGTTGTGCTTTTCGGTGGAATGATAGAGACTCATCTTATGCAGTATCGTCTGGTATTCATACAAAGGAGTGAGCGCTATTCGCCCAACTCGGTGGATAAGGATGCCGCCATCCTGCACGCAGTGGCAGAGAGAATGACACGGCAGGGATATGAGGTTCTGGTGGTGAGCGAGGATGAACAGCCTTTTCCATCGGCAAGTGCCTATATCAGTATGGGACGGCATGCTGCCACCTTGCAATATCTTTCCGGTCAGCAACAACAGGGCAGACTGGTTGTCAACAAACCTGAAGCCGTACACCTGTGCTGTCATCGCATATCTCTCACCGAGGTGCTGAAACGGGCAGGGGTGAGTGTGGCACCCGAAGAGGGTAGCCATGGCTATTGGCTCAAACGTGCCGATGGGGTGGCGGAAAAGCAAGGCGATGTGCGTTACGCGGCAGACAGACAGGCGTGTGCCGATATGTTGCAGCAGATGAAACGGCAAGGTATGGCGCAGGTGCAGGTATCTGCACATGTGCCGGGTGATGTGGTGAAGTTCTACGGTGTCAGAGGCACTCCGTTCTTCTTCTATTGCTATCCTGCCGATGATGGCAACACCAAGTTTGGCGATGAGCTGCAGAATGGCGTTTCCCGTCACTATCCGTTCAGCGCGGAAGCATTGCACCAGGCTGCTGACAAGGCGGCACAGGCGGTGGACATAGAGGTGTATGGAGGTGATTGTATCGTGAGGCCCGACGGTTCTTTCGCAATCATCGACTTCAACGACTGGCCCAGTTTTTCGCGCTGTCGCGAGCAGGCTGCCGAAGCCATTGCACGGCGTATAAAGAATTTGATGGAATGAACAACAGAGGTTATATCTTTGACTATGGAGGCACACTCGATACGGGCGGCTGCCATTGGGGACGGCTGATAGGCAATACCTACAGGGATTGTGGAGTTCCCGTGAGCAATGACCTGTACCGCGAGGCGTATGTGCATGGCGAGCGCACCCTTGCCAAGCATCCCATTATACAACCTGATTTCACTTTCTATCAGACGCTGCAGGAGAAGCTGCGCCTGCAGATGGCATATATCGACGAGCGTCAGCCTGGGCAACCTGTGAGCGGTTATCTTGACCGGGTGCTCAGCGCACTCTACAACGGCGTGAAAGCCGAGACGACACATAGTGCACAGGTGTTGCGTCGCCTGGCAGACAACTTCCCCATGGTGCTGGTAAGCAACTTTTACGGCAATATCCACAGCGTGCTGCGCGAAATGGGTATGGACGGCATCTTTCAGGAGGTGATAGAGAGTGCCGTGGTGGGTGTGCGCAAACCCGACCCTCGAATCTTTGTGCTGGGCTGTGAAGCATTGCACATGCAGCCCGCCGAGGTTACTGTGGTGGGCGATAGCTACGATAAGGACATAGTGCCTGCCAGCAGCATCGGATGCCGCACCGTTTGGTTCAAGGGACCCGGATGGACCGACGAAGAGCCCGACGGCAGGGCTGCCACACGAATTATATATGGAATAGAAGAACTGCTGTGAGAATGGAATCCCCACTGCTCTCTTCATGGAGAGGGAGGCTGGGAATAATAAAAATATAAACTTAACTCAATAAATCATTAAAAGAAATGAAGCAAACGAATGTAAAACCCGCTAACGGTAAGTTAGGTATTATGGTAGTTGGCTGCGGTGCTGTAACCACCACCTTCATCACCGGTGTACTCATGGTGCGCAAGGGACTGGCAAAGCCCGTCGGTTCCATGACTCAGTACGACAAGATTCGTGTGGGCAAAGGCAAAGACGCCAAATACCTCCCGTACGGCGAGGTGGTGCCATTGGCCCAACTCAACGACATCGTTTTTGGAACATGGGATGTATATCCGCAGAATGCCTATCAGGCTGCCATGTATGCTGAGGTGCTCAAGGAAAAGGATATTGAGCCCGTAAGAGAGGAACTGGAAAAGATTGTACCCATGAAGGCCGCATTTGACAAGAACTATGCCAAACGACTGGATGGTGACAATGTAAAGGATTGCAAGACCCGCTGGGAGATGGTAGAGGCACTGCGTCAGGATATCCGCGACTTCAAGGCAAAGAACAACTGCGACCGTATCGTGGTTATCTGGGCTGCCAGCACGGAAATCTACGTACCTGTTGACGAGAAGGTGCACGGTACCTTGGCTGCCTTGGAGGCTGCCATGAAGGCTGACGACAGGGAGCATGTGGCTCCTTCGATGTGCTATGCCTATGCTGCACTCTCTGAGGGCGCTCCCTTTATCATGGGAGCTCCCAATACCACGGTGGATATTCCCGCCATGTGGCAGTTGGCAGAGCAGACCAAGATGCCTATCGCCGGCAAGGACTTCAAGACCGGACAGACCCTGGTGAAGAGCGGATTTGCTCCTATCATCGGCACACGCTGTCTGGGACTCAACGGCTGGTTCTCTACCAATATCCTTGGCAACCGTGACGGTCTGGTACTCGACGAACCTGCCAACTTCCGTACCAAGGAGGTGAGCAAGCTGTCAACCCTTGAGACCATCCTCAAACCCGAAGAGCAGCCCGACCTCTACGGACACGGCAACGATGAAGACACCCAGTACTACCACAAGGTGCGCATCAACTATTATCCTCCTCGCAACGACAACAAGGAAGGATGGGACAATATCGACATCTTCGGATGGATGGGCTACCCCATGCAGATAAAGATCAACTTCCTCTGCCGCGACTCTATCCTTGCCGCTCCGCTGCTGCTCGACCTCTGTCTGCTCAGCGACCTTGCCGCCCGTGCCGGACGCTATGGCATACAGCGCTTCCTGAGCTTCTACCTCAAGAGTCCTATGCACGACTACACCCAGGGCGAGCAACCCGTGAACAACCTGTACCAGCAGCACACCATGCTGAAGAATGCGCTGCGTGAGATGGGCGGTTATGAGGCTGACGAAGAAATAGATTGATACGCAAAGCATAGATAAGGAGTTTTGGGACAGTACTTTGGTGTCCGTCCCAAAACCCTTTTCCTGTTTGACCTGAGACTCATAGGATTCTCTGCATCCAATTATAGAATACATCCAAACAACTGCATTCTTCAATTTTCAACCACGTGAGGGGTACACATTATTTAATACGGATAACTACAGCAAACCTTTTATACAGATGGTGTGCCATGGCGCTGTTGCTGCTTATGACCACCGTACTCCATGCCCAGCAGATCACCGGCGTCATCATCGACGATGAGACGGGCGACAGCATCCCCTATGCCAGTGTTGTCTATAAGGGACATCAGGTGGCGGTGGCTTCCAACATCGACGGCCGTTACTCCATTGCCCGTCACAACGGTTGGGTGCTCTCCTTCAGTGCCGTAGGCTATGCCGCCAAATTTATCACGGTGAACGCTAACCTGAAAAACAAGCTCAATGTCAGGCTACGCCCCGACACCAAACTGCTCAAGGAAGTGACGGTGAGGGCAAAGAAAAACAAGTATAGCCGGAAAAACAACCCCGCTGTAGAACTGATGAAAAAGGTGATAGAGCGGAAAAAACAGACTCGATTAGAAAACAAGGACTACTACCAATATAACAAGTACCAGAAGTTAACCCTGGCATTCAACGACATCACACCCGAAGCACTGGAAACACCCAAGCTGAAAAAGATGCCGTGGGTGAAGGATCAGGTGGAGATGTGCGAGTACAACAAGAAACTGATTCTGCCCATCTCGGTGGACGAGACGCTGACACAGAAGGTCTATCGCAAGGATCCGCACAGTGAAAAGAGCATCATCAAGGGTCAGAACTCTACCGGTATCAACGACCTGTTCCAGACGGGCGACATTCTTACCACCGTTCTCAAGGACGTGTTTACCGACGTCAACATCTATGACGACCAGGTCAGACTGCTCCAATACCCCTTCACCTCGCCCATCGGCAAGGATGCCATCAGTTTTTACCGTTTTTATATCCAGGACACCGTGTATGTGGAGCAGGACAAGTGTTTCCATCTGCACTTCCTGCCCAACAACCAGCAGGACTTCGGTTTCAGAGGCGACATATACGTGCTTGCCGATTCCAGTTACCAGGTGAAGCGCTGTGAACTCACCATCCCCAAGAAGAGCGATGTAAACTTCGTGGAGAACCTGAAGGTGATTCAGGAGTTCCGCCAGCTGCCCGACAGCACATGGGTGCTCTCGGTAGATGACATGGTGACCGAAATGAAAATGGCCAGTTTCTTGCAGAAAGTCATTGTGATACGCACTACACGCCTCACTGACTACGCCTTTGATCCCCTGCCCAAACAACTGTTCAAGGGCAAGGCACGCGAGGTGAAGGAGGCGGATGCCATGATGCGCGATGAGGCTTTCTGGAACAAATACAGGCAGGTGGACCTCACCAAGAGCGAAAGCAAGATGGACGCCTTTGTACACAACTTGGAGCAGATCAAGGGATTCAAGTACATCATCTTCGTGGCAAAGGCATTCATCGAGAACTTTGTGGAATTGGGCAACCCCAGCAAAGTGGATCTCGGACCTATCAACACCACCTTCACCAGCAATCAGGTCGATGGCTTCCGTACCCGTGTCAGCGGCCAGACCACGGCGTTCCTCGACAAGCACTGGTTCTTCAGCGGCTACTATGCCCACGGATGGAAGAGCAAGCGGGAGTACTACAAGGGCAGTGTCATCTACTCGTTCAACAAAAAGGAGTATCTGCCGCGCGAGTTCCCCAAGCGCACGCTCACCCTCACCTCTACCTATGATGTGTGCTCCATGTCCGACAAGTTCATGCACACCGACAAGGACAATGTGTTCACCTCGTTCAAGTGGGCTGAAGTGGATAAGATGATGTTCTACAACCGCCAGGAATTGGTGTTTGAGCGTGAAGAGGACTGGGGCTTCAAGACTACCTTGGGAGTGAAGGTCGAGGAAAACGAGGCTTGCGGCAACCTGCGCTTCACCCCGCTGAGCAAGAATATCATGCCTACTGCCGAGGCGGGCTCCGCCCATCTGGTGGAACAACCCTCGGTGAGGATGCGTACCACGGAACTGCGTGCCGAACTGCGTTTCGCACCCGGTGAGACCTTTATCAATACCAAGCAGCGCCGCCTGAAGATTAATCTCGATGCACCCGTGTTCACGCTGTCACATACCATGGGTCTGAAGAACGTGTTGGGCGGCGACTACAACTTCCAGTACTCCGAGGCAAGCATCTACAAGAGGTTCTGGATGAAAAGTTGGGGCAAGATCGACTGCTACGTGCGTGGCGGTATTCAGTGGAGCAAGGTGCCTTTCCCCCTGCTGTGTATGCCTGCCACCAACCTGTCGTATATCATGCAGGACCAGACCTTCCAGCTCATCAATGACATGGAGTTCCTCAACGACCGCTTTGTCAGTGCCGACGTGAGCTGGGACTTCAACGGCAAGCTGTTCAACCGCATCCCGCTTATCAAGAAACTCAAGTGGCGCGAGTATGTGGCGGTGAAATGCCTGTGGGGCGACCTCTCAGACAAGAACAACCCCTATCTGCAGGAGAATGCCGGTTCGGATGTGCTGATGCTCTTCCCCGAAACCTCACACGTGATGGACCCCAAACAACCCTACGTGGAGTTGGCGGTGGGTATCCACAATATCTTCAAGATAGTGCATGTGGAGTATGCACGTCGTCTCAACTACTTAGGACTGCCAACTGCCCACCGCGATGGTATCCGGTTTATGATCAGGATGACGTTCTGAGGCTTATATCCCGAGAATATGAACAATAGAATGGTACAGAATATGAAATACGGAATCATTGCGGCAGGAGAGGGTAGCCGGTTGGCAGCCGAGGGGGTGAAAGCCCCGAAACCGCTGGTCATGGTCAACGGTGAACCGCTCATCGACCGTCTTCTCGGTGTGTTCATGCGCCACGGTGCCGGTCAGATAGCCGTGATATGCAACGACCTGCATCCCGAGGTGCATGCCCATCTGCTGCATCTGCAGCGGGAGGGACTGCATGGCACCCCGCTGCCTTTGCAGATAGTGGTCAAGACCACTCCCAGCTCCATGCACAGCTTTTACGAACTGAGCAAGGTGCTGGGTGGGGGAGAGTTCTGTGTCACTACGGTTGATACCATCTTCCGCGAAGCCGATTTCACTGATTATATCCGCACCTTCCAAAGCAAGGTGGCTGAGGGGTGCGACGGTGTGATGGGCGTGACCGACTACATCGACGACGAGAAACCGCTGTATGTAGATACCGACGACCGTCTGCGTATCACGGGCTTCCTCGACCGGTGCAGTTGTCCCAAGTATATCTCGGGAGGCATCTACGGACTCACCACTCCTGCCCTCCAGGTGCTGCAGCGGTGCATGGAGCGCAACGAGAGCAGGATGCGCAACTTCCAGCGTGCCCTGATAGCCGACGGACTGCATCTGCAGGCGCACCCGTTCAGCAAGGTGCTCGATATCGACCATGCTGCCGACATAGCCAAGGCAGAGGCTTTTCTGCAAGAATAACCTATCTGATGGAGGGTCGAAATCCGCCATCAGTCAAAATGAAACAAGATTGATATGACCATTTCAGAATTCAAGTCGCTGCTCCGCGCATCGTTCAAGTCGGAAGATACCGAGGAGTGGCTCGACATCTATTTCAACCGTCCTATGGGACTGCTTCTGGCGCTGGCAGCCAAGCGCCTGCACATCACCCCCAATGCCATCACCATCTTCTCGTTCTTCCTAGGAGCGGCAGCGGGGTGGATGTTCTATTACCGCGACATAGCCCATAACCTCATGGGAGTGCTGCTGCTAACCCTTGCCAATTTCTGCGACTCTGCCGACGGACAACTGGCACGTATGACCAACCAACGCTCTCTTTTGGGACGTGCTTTGGACGGCTTCTCCAGCGACGTATGGTTCACTGCTATCTATGTGGCCATCGCCTTGCGCCTGTTTCCGCAGGATATTCCCTTTACGCATGTGCAGTGGGGGTGGTGGGGCTTTGTACTTTGTGCCGCAGCAGGTGTCTTGGCACATACACCGCAGTGCTCCTTGGCTGACTATTACAGGCAGATCCATCTGTTTTTCCTCTTGGGTAGGAAGGGAAGCGAGCTTGATGATTCCACCTCGCAGCGTGCCATCCTGCAGTCACTGCCCCGTGAGAAACGGTTCGACCGCATGTTCTATACCATCTACACCAACTACTGTGCCGGTCAGGAGAGGCGCACCCCCTGTTTCCAGCGGTTCTATGCCAACGTGCGTCGCCGCTATCCCGATGCAGAGAACATACCGCAGGATTTGCGCGATGACGTGCGCCGCCATTCCCTGCCGTTGATGAAATATACCAACCTGCTTACGCACAATCTCAGGGCCTTCTCGCTCTTCGTGGGATGCCTGCTTGATATCCCCTACCTCTATCCCTTGGTAGAGTTGTGTGTCATGTCGCTGATGTATGCTTGGATGCACTTCAGGCACGAACGTTTCAGCAGGTTGCTCAACGAGAAGTATTTCCCTGCCTGATGCCGCGTAGCCTGTAGTTAACGTGAGTTCGACGAATTGTGCGCCCTGACTGCTTGCTGATGATTTGTGCGCACTGAAAGTGCAGCCTGCGCATAGCCCAGGGCAACACCCTGGGTCTTTATCGTGTGGAGCAAATACGGGCTGTAAGCCCAAAAGCGTTCATACACAAGCAAAGTATTAACGCTTTTGCCTTTTCAAGGCGTATCCAAATGCATCCATCAAACCCAGGGTGTCATTCCGCTTTGCTCCATTCTGCCCCGGGCTATGCGCAGGTTGCACTTTCAGTGCGCACAATTCGTCGAACTCACGTTAGTTAGAACGCCGAGTCATCTGTACCACATTCGAAATTCTGACGGTTTTTTGCGGGAATAACGAAAAAACTGTAATTTTGCACACCGTTTTTACAATTATACCGCATGAATGCCATCATTTTGGCAGACCGTCAGGACATTACCGCCGAGGGCATCCGCAGGGTGTTCGAGGCAATGGGAGAACAGCAGTTGTTCAACGCAGACGACAAGGCAGGACTTGTAGAACTGCTCTGCCGTTATCCCGATGCTGTCGTGGTGCTCGACTTTACCCTTTTCGATATCAATGATGCTGAAGAGCTCATGGTGCTGCACGAGCGTTTCCAACAGACGCGCTGGGTGCTCTTCAGTGTTGACCTGTCATCCGATATGGTGCGCAGGGTGGCTGTAAGCCAGTGCTTCAGCGTGTTGCTGAAGGAATGTCCTCTGCACGAAATCAAGGAGTGCCTGCAGATGGCATGCAGGCACAACCGCTATATCTGCCGCAATATGATGGAGCAGCTGCTCGTTCCCGCTCACCATGATGTGGAGGAAACCCGTCTCACCAAGACGGAGACGCAGATACTGGTAGATATAGCCCGCGGCATGACCACCAAGGAGATTGCCGAAAAGCGTTTTTCCAGCTTCCATACCGTGAACACCCATCGGAAGAACATCTTCCGTAAACTGGGGGTCAATACCGTTCACGAAGCTACCAAATACGCCCTCCGAGCCGGGTTGATCGACGCGGCTGAATACTATATCTGACAAGGGTATTCAGAGGAAGGACGGTCATTTGAATGCCGTCCATCCCGATAATTCTCCTTCTATCTTCTCGAACCACCGGTACCATCCCGTCTGTTGGGCAAATACCGAGGTGGTGTAGTATTCCTTGGCAGCCGTATTGGCACTCTCCCATCCTGTCTTGTTGAAGAGGTTGATGCCGAGTGAGTATTCCGTGATGCTTGCCGGCATGTCGGCAATCTCCTTGACGGAAATGCGGCTTACAAAGAGCAGGGGCAACAGGTCGTCCAGTTCCTGAGCCATCTGTACCAGCTGCTCGTCTTTGGTAGATTCTGCCAGCAGATGGATGTAGTGTGCCACGTCGTAAGAGGGCAGCCAGTAGTAATAGCGGTAAACGCTGTGGGCGTGTATGCTGTCTATGGCCTCCTTGTGCGTGGTATAGAAACCGTCGCTGCACAGTCGGGCGGCAATGCGCTTCAGCAGGTCGTTCAGAGGCTCCATCTGCGAAGCCCTCACACAACTCAGGTCATCGTTGTAGGCAGTTGGGTCTGTTTCTATTGCTTTGTGCAAATCAGGCCACCATCTCCTTATTTCCTCCATAAAGTCCTCCACCTTCTTCTCAAAGGAGGCGGTGTTTTTGTTACCCAGATGTTTCACAAGGGTGGGCAGAATATGTCCGGCGGCAGCCATCACGTGTGCCGAGCCGATGATGTAGTCACATTCCCGGTACAGTTCGGAGTAACATTCCACCATACCTTCGTTGCAGGCGTAGAAATACACGGCTTTCATGTGGGGCGCCTTGGAGTTGGCTATGGCTTTTGACAGTATTTTTTCTGAAAGTGATGCAAAGCCGGCATTGTCGTCAAATAGCACATTGCGCATCATTGGGGGCATTCCTGCCTTCAGCAGATAGTCCATATACGCCCCGTCATTGATGTTAAAACCGCCACCATGGTTGTAGAGCACGATGATATACTCATCGGCAGGACAGGTATCTACGGCATAGTTGATGAAGTCGGTCACCGTGGAGTCCTTGTAAAGGGACACTTCCGAAGCGTTCTTGTAACGGAAATCTTCGTAGTGCGTCAGGTCGATGTCAGAGGTCACTTTAAAACGGTAGGTGGTGGCTGCGGTTCCTAAAGGTCTGGCTCCCTCGGTCTCGGTGGTGTCTAATTGGGCGGATGCGTTGTATTGGCACACCACGTTCACCTTTTCGCTTATAGCTTTTGCCAGCAGGGGCACGTCAATGGCAAACTCAAAGTCGAGGTTGCCTCCTCCACAGCCTAATACCATCACCGTATAGGTCTTGTCTGCCTCACTCTTTACCGTATCAATGGGGGCAGTTTCCGGTTCGGCGGGTGGGGTGCTGTTATTGTCGTCTTCAGAGCATCCGTTCAGGATGAATACGCTGCAAATCAGCAGGAAAAACAAAACAAATTTTTTCTTCATGCTTATTCAATTGTTTATTTCATCTTTTTGTATGTGTGTTGTGTCGCTCATCGGTTGTTCCCTCCTATGTCGCGCAGGTCGTTGCCCCACATCATCTTGTCGCGCAGGGTGCGGAAGTAGTTGTCGGTATGGCTTTTTACGATGCTCACTTCAAAGGGGGCGCGGCGCAGTGTCAGCGTCACTCCCTCCTGACAGTGTTCCGAACGGCCGTCAATCGCCACGAGGAAGTGCTTGCTCCTGCAACTCACCTTGAGCTCTATCTCCGCATCATGGCCTATCACGATGGGGCGCACGTTCAGACTGTGTGGGGCTACTGCAGTGAGCAGGAATACGTGGGTGCCCGGCACCATAATGGGTCCTCCGTTAGACAGCGAGTAGGCGGTAGAGCCGGTGGGGGTACTCACTATCAGTCCGTCGGCATCGTAGGTGGTAAGGTAATGCCCGTCGATGACGGTGCGTATGGAAATCATCGAGGCGTCGTCGCGCTTCAGTATCGCCACGTCGTTGAGGGCGTAGGGACTGTCGTTGAATGGTACTCCGTCTGTCTTCACCTCTATCACCTCGCGTGTCTCTATCTCGTATTCGCCTCTCACCAAAGAGTGGATGCAACTTTCCACGTCGCAGGGGTTGACGTCTGCCAGAAAGCCCAGTCGTCCCATGTTGATGCCCACCAGTGGGATGCGGCGGTTGCCCACTCGGGCTGCCGTGCGCAGAAAGGTGCCGTCGCCTCCCATGGAGATGGCAAAGTCTGCCTCGAACCTGTTGTCGTCGAATATCTCCACATGCTCTATCAGCAGATGCAGCGTGTCGGTGAGGAAGGTGAAATACTCCCTGTCTACTGCCACAGAAGCACCATAGCGGTTGAGTGTGGTCAGCAGATTGCGGATGGAGGCTGACTTCTTGGCCTGGTAGGTGTTGCCGAAAATGGCAAAGCGTGGGGTGTCGTTGCTCATAAAATAAGGACTAATGGCGTGTTTTAATGCCGATTTGTTTTGCCATTGATGCAATTTTGCTAACTTTGCATCATACAATACCGTGCAAAAATACGGATTTTTGCTGTATTTAAAGAGAAATAGAACGAAAAATAAGCGAAGCGGATGACAAAATTAAGCGTAAATATCAATAAAATAGCCACCTTGCGCAATGCACGCGGTGGCAATAATCCCGATGTGCTGAGCGTGGCTCTCCATTGCGAACAGTTTGGTGCCGAGGGTATTACCGTGCATCCACGGCCTGATGAAAGGCACATACGCTATCAGGATGTGACCGACCTCAAGCCTGTGCTTTCCACCGAACTCAACATCGAGGGCAATCCCATTCCGAGGTATGTCGAACTGGTGTTGCAGGTGCGCCCCACGCAGGTCACCCTGGTGCCCGATGCCGATGACCAGCTCACCTCCAACCACGGTTGGGACACCCTTGCCCACCGTGCGTTTCTCACCGATGTGGTGGGGCGCTTCAAGGAGGCGGGCATACGCACCAGCATCTTCGTAGATGCCGACCCGCGTATGGTGGAGGGTGCCAAGGCTTGCGGTACCGACAGGGTGGAACTCTATACCGAACCTTATGCTGCGGGTTATGAGTGGGATGCGGCAGAGGCAATAAAGCCCTTTGTGGAGGCTGCCCTGCAGGCACGCGAGTGCGGACTGGGACTCAATGCCGGTCACGACCTGAGCCTGCACAACCTGCACTACTTCCACCGTCACATCCCTTGGGTGGATGAGGTGAGCATTGGTCATGCGCTGGTGTGCGATGCCCTCTACCTCGGTCTGAAAGACACCATCGCCCTGTACAAGGAGTGCCTCAAGGACTGAGTGGGCAAGGCGGATGGCTGTCATTGACGTGAAACGATAAGAATAACCATCAAACTAACGATAGAAGATGAAGAAAGTATATGCTTTTCTTGCCACAGGCTTTGAAGAAGTGGAGGCCTTTGCACCGGTAGATGTGCTGCGACGCGGCGGTGTGGATATCCAGACGGTGAGCATCACAGGGCAGCGCGAGGTAGAGGGGGCACACGGTGTGACTGTCCTTGCCGACCTGTTGCTGGATGAATGTCCGTTCGACGATGCGGATGTGCTGATGCTGCCTGGCGGAATGCCCGGAGCGCAGCATCTGGACAACTGTCTGCCTTTGCAACAGGCATTGGTGCAGCATCACCGCAAGGGCAAACTGGTGGCTGCCATCTGTGCCGCCCCCATGGTGTTGGGTCATTTGGGACTGTTGCAGGGTTGCAGGGCTACCTGCTATCCGGGTTTCCAGGATCATCTTGCGGGGGCTGAATATACGGCGGAGCTGGTTACTGTTGACGGTAATGTGATTACCGGCGAGGGTCCTGCCGCCTCTCTGCCCTATGCCTATACGCTGCTTGCCGCCCTTGCCGGTGATGCCGTTGCCGACCAGGTGGCAGAGGGGATGATGTACAAGCATTTCATGGCAGTGAGATAAACGAAAGCGGTTTCCATGACTCCCATCTTGCAGCAAGACATCATGTATCTCACGGGGGTGGGTCCCAACAGGAAAAAGATTCTCAACGACGAGTTGGGCATCTCTTCCTTTGGCGACCTGCTGGAGTATTTCCCGTACAAGTATGTCGATCGCAGCAAGATATACGCCATCCGTGACCTCACTACCGACATGCCTTTCGTGCAGTTGCGCGGAAAGATTCTAGGCTATGAGACCTTCGACATGGGACCGCGCAAGCAGCGGGTGGTGGCGCATTTTTCCGATGGTATCGGGGTGATGGACCTCACGTGGTTCAACGGCGGACAGTGGGCGATGAAGAATTACAAGGTGGGAGTGGAATACCTGGTGTTCGGCAAACCCACCTGGTTCAACGGCCGCTTCAATATCCAGCATCCTGAGATAGAAGACCTTTCCAAGGTGGAACTCTCTGCCATGGGTATGCAGCCCTACTATCCCACCACGGAGAAGATGAAGCGCAACGGACTCACCTCGCGGGGGATGGAGAAGCTGACACGCAACCTGGTGGACCGCCTTACGGACGAACTGCCCGAGACGCTGCCCCTGGAGATGGTGCAGCGCCTGCACCTCATGTCGCGCGACAAGGCGTTGCGTACCATCCACTATCCGCAGAATGTCCGTGAACTGGAGCTTGCACGGGCTCGCCTGAAGTTCGAGGAACTGTTTTTCGTGCAACTCAATATCGTGCGCTATGCCAGCGACCACCGCCGCCGTTACCGGGGCTTTGTGTTCAGTCGCATCGGCAGCGCATTCAATGATTTCTATCGTCAGCAGTTGCCCTTTTCGCTCACCGAGGCGCAGAAAAGGGTGCTGCGCGAGATACGTCAGGATGTAGGCAGCGGCAGACAGATGAACCGGCTGCTACAGGGGGATGTGGGTAGCGGCAAGACGCTGGTGGCGCTCATGGCGATGCTTATCGCCATCGACAACGGCTATCAGGCGTGTATCATGGCTCCCACCGAGATTCTTGCCGAACAGCATCTTGCCACCATCCGTGAGTTCTTGGGGCCCCTGCCTGTGCGCGTGGCGATGCTTACCGGTATCGTCAAGGGCAAGAGGCGTACCGAACTGCTCCAGCAGTTGGCTACGGGCGACATAGATATTCTCGTCGGTACCCATGCCGTGATAGAGGATACGGTGCATTTCTCCAACCTTGGCATGGTAGTGGTCGATGAGCAGCACCGCTTTGGGGTGGCACAGCGTGCCCGGCTCTGGGGCAAGAACATCAACCCTCCCCATGTGCTGGTGATGACGGCGACACCCATCCCGCGCACCCTCGCCATGACTCTCTACGGCGATCTCGACGTAAGCGTCATCGACGAACTGCCGCCCGGGCGCAAACCGGTGTGCACACAGCATTTCTTTGACAACCAGATGGCATCGCTCTACAACGGCATCCGCAAGCAGGTGGCGCTGGGCAGACAGGCGTATATCGTCTATCCGCTGATAGAAGAGAGTGAGAAGATGGACCTGAAGAACCTGGAGGATGGCTTCGAGATGCTGAAACAGGTGTTTCCCGACCTGCGGCTCAGCAAGGTTCACGGCAAGATGAAGGCCAAGGAGAAGGAGGAGGAGATGCAACGCTTCCTGAACCGCGAGACGCAGATTCTCGTTGCCACTACGGTGATTGAGGTGGGGGTCAACGTGCCCAACGCTTCCGTGATGGTCATCCTCGACGCCCAGCGTTTCGGACTCTCCCAACTGCACCAGTTGAGGGGCAGGGTGGGGCGGGGGGCCGACCAGTCGTATTGCATCTTAGTGACCAACCGCAAGCTTACCAAGGAGACGCGCATGCGCATAGATATCATGTGCGACACCAACGACGGTTTCCGTATCGCTGAGGCGGATCTGAAGCTCAGGGGACCGGGCGACTTGGAGGGTACCCAACAGAGCGGTCTCGCCTTTGACCTGAAGATAGCCGATATAGCCCGCGACGGTCAGCTGGTGCAGCTGGCGCGTGATGAGGCGCAGCGCGTGATTGCCGATGACCCTGAGTGCCAAAAGGCGCGCTACCAACTGCTGTGGGACAGGATGCGCGAGCTCCGCAAAACCAAGATTGACTGGTCTGCCATTTCTTGACCCTGCCGCCGGGAGTACTCCCTGTTTTAATTAACATACATTAGAAAACAGGAAGTGAAATTATGGAAAAAAGCGGGGCTATGTGTTAAAATACACACAAAATCTGTTAATCTACAAGGATTTAAGTGCATTTTTTATTATCTTTGCAAAGTCGATATTACAAAAAGGTGACAAAAGGACGAATAATTGGATTGTAATTATTGTCCGGAATGGTTCACCTGCTTACCTTAAAAACCGACTATAATTTGCATGAAGTGGATAATGAATTTTAAGACTATCGCTGTTGCTGTTTGCATGTCACTAAGCGCTGTTCCTACCATGGCGCAGGACTTGTTGGCACGCCAGGCTCCGATAGATAAGAAGATGAAGGCTCTCGACTCAGTGACGCTGCATCGCTTGATACAGCATGAGCAGTATGGCATGCCTTCTGCCGACTTGTATGAGGAATGGGAGAATAAGTTCGCGCATAAGGAAACAGCATTGCCCGACTCGTTCAGAATAGACCTGCGTGACTTCTGTATGCCGACCACCAACCGTCAGCTTACCTCCAACTTCGGAGCACGCTGGGGACGTCAGCACAAGGGACTGGACATCAAGGTGTATATCGGTGATACCATCCGCTCTGCCTTCAGCGGCAAGGTGCGTATCGTGAATTACGAGCGTAAGGGATATGGCAAGTATGTGGTTATCCGCCACTACAACGGACTGGAAACCATCTATGGTCACATGTCCAAGCATCTGGTGGTGGAAAACCAGGAGGTGAAGGCGGGCGATCCCATCGGTTTGGGTGGCAACACAGGAAGAAGCACGGGTTCACACCTCCATTTCGAGACCCGCCTCTGTGGTGTGGCGCTCAACCCCGCCCTGATGTTCGACTTCCGCAACCAGGATGTGGTGGACAACTTCTATATGTTCCGTCGCGACAGCTATACCCGCGAGTCTGTCATCGCCAACCGTCTGCGCGGTGTGGGTGCTACCGGCTATGCCTCTGCTGAGGATGCAGACAATGAGGAACTGGCTGTCGCCGAGACCAGCACACCTTCTGTGCGTTATCACAAGGTGAAGAAGGGTGAGACCCTTGCTGCCATAGCCCGAAAGCGTGGCACTTCTGTCAACACCCTCTGCAAGCTCAACCGCATCACCAAGCGCAGCAAGCTCATGCCCGGACAGATTTTGAAATACAACTAAGCACACAGTCTATTCTCATTTGAATAACCCGCATAATCCAATATTCGGGATACTAAATTTGGAATCAACAAGCCCTCATCGTTCTCTTACGATGGGGGCTTGTTGTGCTGGGAGAGGTTGTCATGATAAGGGTTGCGCTGGGAAGGCTTGTTATGGTGGGAAGTTTTGTTATTATGAGAGGTTGTCATGATAAGGGTTGCGCTGGGAAGGCTTGTTATGGTGGGAAGTTT
>CALZXH010000012.1 GCA_945830055.1 uncultured Prevotella sp. | reverse complement strand
TGTAGTAATTTTGCACCGCTTTTCGGCGTAATCGCTGGCAGGAAGTTACGAGTTGCCTGTTATGTTGCGTTGGAACGATAAACAAATTTAATTATAATAATTCAAGATGGATTTAATTAAAGTTGCTGAAGAAGCATTTGCAACCGGCAAAAAGTTCCCTGAGTTCCGCTCTGGAGACACTATTACTGTCGCTTACAAAATTATCGAGGGTACCAAAGAGCGTATCCAGCTTTATCGTGGTGTGGTAATCAAGATTGCCGGTCACGGAGACAAGAAGCGTTTTACTGTTCGCAAGATGTCTGGTACCGTGGGTGTAGAGCGTATATTCCCCATCGAGTCACCCAATATCGACAGTATTGAGGTGAACAAGCGTGGTAAGGTGCGTCGCGCCAAACTTTACTATCTGCGCAAGCTCACTGGTAAGAAAGCACGTATCAAGGAGAGAAGAACTCCTGTTGCTGCACAGTAAGTCGGTGGCAAAAACAAAAAATAAAGGGGTGGTTTCTGCAAGAAACCATCCTTTTTTTGGCTGTTTGCTCCATTATATTTACCTTTGTATTCAGGCTGGAACGAATATGCCCCATGGCTCTTGGCTTTGAGGACAAGAGTTTCCTCCTTAACCTGAAAAATAACATGCAAACAGAAAAACAAGAAAATGTCAAGCGTACAAATAGTCTGCTTGTCAAGGATGGGGTGAGTTTTTTGCTGCCCTTTATTCTCATCACTTCATGCTTTGCCTTCTGGGGCTTTGCCAATGATATCACCGCTCCAATGGTGAAAGCGTTTTCCAAAATCTTCCGGATGACAGTCACTGAAGGAGCTATGGTGCATGTGGCATTCCATTTGGGGTACTTCGTCATGGCGTTTCCGGCAGCCATCTTCATTCAGAAGTATTCGTTCAAGGCCGGCGTGCTGATGGGTCTGGGACTATATGCTTGTGGTGCGCTACTCTTTCTGCCCGCCAAGGCGTTAGGTGTCTATCCCCCCTTCCTGTTGGCATATTTCGTGATGACATGTGGACTGTCGTTTCTTGAAACCAGTTGCAATCCCTATATCTATTGCATGGGTAGCGAGGAAACAGCCACACAGCGTCTCAATCTTGCCCAGGCATTCAATCCTTTCGGTGCGCTGATGGGTATGTTTGTAGCGATGGAGTTCGTGCAGGCACGTATGAATCCCATGGATTCCGAGTCTCGCAAGATGCTTTCCGAGTCGCAGTTTGAACTGCTCAAGAACCACGACCTCAGTATGCTGATACAGCCCTATGTGTTTATTGGAGCGGTAATAGTGTTGCTCTTCGTACTGGTCAGAGTAGTGAAGATGCCTAAACATGGCGACACTCATCAGACCAAGCCTCTGTCGGTGAGCCTCAAGGAGCTTGTCCAGGTGTCGAATTACCGTGAAGGTGTCATTGCACTTTTTTTCTATGAAGGTGCGCAGGTAACATGCTGGACCTTTATCATCCAGTACGGTACCCGCGTGTTCATGGAAGAGGGGATTGATGAGCGTGGTGCAGAAATCCTTTCGCAGAAATTCAATATCATAGCCTTGGTGCTGTTCTCTGTGGGGCGTTTTGTCTGTACCTGGTTCCTCAAGTTCGTGCAGCCGGGCAGGCTGTTGTCCGTTCTCGGCGTACTGGCGATAGTGGCAACGAGTGGTGTATTGCTCTTTACCAACCGTTACGGTGTCTATTGTCTGGTGGGTATCAGCGCTTGCATGTCACTGATGTTCCCCACTATCTATGGTATTGCACTACGCGGGCTCGGTGACAATGTGAAAGTGGCAGGTGCAGGTCTGATTATGGCCATCCTCGGCGGCTCGGTATTCCCGCCTTTACAGGCCGCTGTCATCGACAGCGGTGTAGAGCTCCTCGGCCTTCCCTCTACCAATCTCTCGTTCCTCATTCCCGTCATCTGTTTCACGGTGGTGACTCTCTATGGCCATCATGCCTATATCCGTCACCATATCACTCACAACTACAGGGATTGACGAAGGTGTGGGTTAGGTTACTATAATTTCTGCCGATAAGCAAAAAGAAGGTTATCGGCGCCGTGTGACAACGGCACGCAGTATCCTTACATCTTTTATGGGACGGTCGTTGTTGTCGGTGTCGGTACGCTGAATCTTTTCAACGACATCGAGTCCCTCTGTTACTTCTCCGAACACAGTGTAGGCTCCGTCGAGATGAGGTGTTCCCCCGATATTGCAATAGGTGGAAATGATCTCTGGCGTCATCTTTACCGCTCCTTTGCTCGTGCTGTCAAGCCGTATTCTCATCTTTTCTATATCAGCGGCAGAAAAGCACTTGCCCCATACTATATAGAAATGGCTGCAACTGGAACGGCGCTCGGGATTCGTCTCATCGCTCTCGCGTGCCATGGCCACCATGCCGCGCCGGTGGAATAGGGCAGGGTAGCGTATTTCTGCGGGCAACGTATAGCCACAGTCGGCTTCGCCAATCTTCGCCCCCGGAGGTGCCGTACGACTATCTGGGTCGCCGGCTTGAATCATAAAGTCGCGTATCACACGGTGGAAAAGCACGCTGTCGTAGAAATGCTCATCGATTTGTCTCACGAAGTTGTCACGATGTACGGGCGTCTCGTTGAAGAGAACGATACGGATGTTGCCCTCTGTCGTCTCGAACAATACTTCGGTACAGCTTTCGCGGCTATCGTTCACCGCCATGCCATCAACAGTTCTTGCCGCCATTGTAATACCTCCGTTTGAAAGCAACGGAAGAGTCATCAGCATGGCAATTAAAGAAGAAAAATGTCTCATAACGTTATCATCTTATGTTTGATTACCTGCCGTCACTTCCCGCATGTCCGATGCTTGCGCCATGCCATGACGGCAATCATCGCCACGACGATAAGCAGGATGATGTAGGCGCTGTAGGCAATGGCTTCGGTGACCTTGACGCTCTGCGGGTCGAACGAGAGTACTACAGTGTGCTTGCCAGGCTTCACCTGTACGGCGCGCAGGATGTAGTTCACTCTGCCCAGTGAGGCTTCCTCGTTGTCGATGGTGGCTGTCCATCCCGGGTAGTATATTTCCGAGAACACCAGAATGCCTCCTTTTTCCGAGGTCACATCATAGGTCAGTTTGTTGGGGGCGTATGAGGTGAGTGTGGCTATCGAGGTGCTGTCTTGCTGTACCGCTTGTTGCAGTACATCGGCAAACTGCTTGTCTGCCACCGCGCTGTGGCGCAGGTTGAGGCTTCCCACCGCATCCAGTTCCTGGTTGGCGTTATCCACATACTTGATCTCATCCACAAACCATGCGTTGCCATAGGCGTACGGGTTGGCGATAGGTACCGTCTGCCTGTCTTGCAGCGGGAAGATGATATACTTGGTGTTGAGCATATTGAGCACGGGGAAGATACTGTCTCCATTGATTTTTGTCATGTCACCCTGCTCTTTCACCACAGCGTTTGCCAGTGCCATCTGCTGCTTGCTGATGTAGCGCTCCACCATCTCCTGATAGCGGCGCAGTTTGGCGGGGTGGTAGCCTCCAATGCTTTTCAGGTAATAGGAGGTCTCGTTTTCGTTGTAGGTGTCAGTGGCGAGATTGAGGGTACGGTAATACAGTGATTTGTCGCGCAGTATCATCTCTTCGGTGGCTGTCTTCTCCACGGGTTGCTCTTTCACCGCCTTATCTACGAACATACCGTCATAGAGGTAACGCTTGTTGACTGCCCAAAGATCCCATAGGCACAGTGCCAGCAGGCATCCTACCAACAGAGTGGCCTTCATCTTTCCTGTACGATAGACCAGCAAAAGCAGGGTGCCTGCGAGGATGATGAAGAACGAACGCCAACAGTCGGCTGTAAACACACTCTCCCTCACCTTGCTGATATTGCCCAGCATGGTGCCCAGATACTCTTGCGGCACATACTGCTGTAGCTGTGCAGTATCACGTGAGGAAACGAAGTCGAAGAAGGTGGTAGGTGCAATGGCAAAAAGCAGGCAACAACCCGCGGTGAGAACCGTACTGAGATATATCCATCGCTGTTTGGTGCGCAGCAACTGCGGCTCTTCAACCAGTCGTTTCAGTGCCAGCATCGCCAGCAGGGGGATGGTAAATTCTGCAATGACCAGGATAGACGACACCGTACGGAATTTGGCATACATGGGCACGTAGTCGATGAAGAAATCGGTGAACGGCATGAAATTCTTACCCCATGACAGAAGTACCGAGAGGATGGTGGCAGCCAGAAGTGCCCATTTTACCGGACCTTTGACGATAAACAGTGACAGGATAAACAGCGTCATTACAAAGGCTCCCACATACACCGGACCTGCAGTAAAGGGCTGTTCGCCCCAGTACTGGTACCACTGTCCCACGTATTGGCTGAACTCGCTGTCGCAACGCTCCATCGCCTTGCTGTCAGATGCCAGCCGTATATGGTGAGAACCTCCCTTGGCATTAGGTATCAGCAGGGTCCATGTCTCGTCGATACCATAGCTCCACTGGGTGATATAGTCGCGTTCCAGACCGCTGTTGGTCTGGTTGCTACTGTTTGCCTTCACCAGTTCGCTCTTTCCGCGCATCGACTCCTTGCTGTACTGATAGGTGTGGTACAGGTTGGAAATGTTCATCATGATGCCCAGCACGGCACCGATGAGGCATACCGATGCCGCCTTGGCGAAGTGCGCCATTCTTTTGGTACGGATGGCATCTATCAGGTAAGCTACCACCATCAGCAGGATGACAAACAGGTAATAGTAGGTCATCTGCACATGGTTGGCGTTGATTTCAAAGGCGGTGAAGATAGTGGTCACTATCAGCGCAGGCAGGTATTTGCCACGGAATGCCAGTACGATACCTGCTATCATTGGCGGCAGATAGGCCAGTGCCACCACTTTCCATATATGTCCGGCGGCGATGATAATCAGAAAATAGGTACTGAAAGCCCACAGCACCGCACCGAGCGTGGCAAGATGGCGGCGAAAATCAAAGGCACGCAGCAGGATGTAGAATCCAAGAAGATAAGCGAAAAGGTACCATACGTAGTCGGGCAACCACAGGTGATAGGCGTCTGCCGCCATGGTCATGGGTGTGGCGCTATTGTACGAGGGTGCCAACTGGTAGGTGGGCATACCGCAGAACAGACTGTTTGTCCAGCGGGGTGTCTCTCCAGTACTTTGCCTGTAGGCATTTATCTCCTGTCCCGCACCGCGGCCGGCAGAACTGTCGTGCTGGTAAAGGATGCGCCCCTCTATGTCTGCAGGAAAGAAATAGGCAAACGAGATGGCAGCAAACAGAAGTATCACCAGTGCTTCGGGAGCCCAGCGGCGCAACATGCACTGCCATGAACAGTTGCAGGAAACGCCCTTTTGGCTTGTTTCAGTATTCATTGTCTTTGTTCTTGTTATTGTTTTACGGGCGCAAATATAGGCAAAATCCGTGAGATTCTATGCCGGCAAGATGAAAAAACAAGACTTATGCTTTGTTTTCTATCGCCTTTTATGTGCTTTAGATTCTGTTTTTACGGCAAACGGAAACCATTTGTCAATGTCTTTTTCCTGTCTTTCCCAAATATTCCAATAGACACTTTTCCCCTTTATTCGCAGAAATAATAGACACTCTTTCCATCATCTCTGCTGGATTCATAGACATAATACAGCCTCATGGATACTAAATAACGTGAGTTCGACGAATACACGTTATTTATATGCTCATGTTTATTGTAATAGATAAACAGACAGATATCCACGTAAAAGTGGACTTGCCAATCATTTGGATTATTCTTAAGGCTCGACTGTCTATTATAATCAGGTTATTCTGTCCTTTCTTGTTCCATTATCTTCTCGTCCGCTTCATCGACCGCACGGCGTCAGCCAATCGACCGACGGAGGTCAATCAATTGACCGACCTCCGTCAATCACTTGACCGAACGTCGTGCGGTCGATATTAGAACCGATACAATGATGCAATAAGAAAGACCTTTTACCAAATATTATGTTGGTTTTTGAGGTTTTTTCCTATCTTTGCATTCTGTTAGTTGCCATCTTCTTGGCACAACTGAACAATCAATCTCTTCACACTCATGACAATAGGAATCATCATTGCCATGGACAAGGAGTTCCGTGGTATTGCAGGCTTGCTGAAAGGAGCCGAAGAACAAACGTATTGTGGCAGGCAATTTGTCACCGGAAGGCTGGGCGACAATACCCTGGTGTTGCATCAATGCGGTATAGGTAAGGTCAATGCCGCTATTGGGGTGACCGCCATGATATCCCGCTACAGTCCAGATGTAGTGATAAGCACAGGTTGTGCTGGTGGAGCTGATATCCGTCTCAAGGTGCAGGATGTGGTAGTAAGTACCCAGTTGGTTTATCACGATGTGTATTGTGGTGAGGCATTGGGACATACTGTATATGGACAGGTGCAGGGAATGCCTGCCAGATATGCCAGTCCGCAACATCTTGTTGACCGTGCCTTGCAGATGAATGGTAGTGAGGCTTGTAGTGGAGCCGTGATTCATGCCGGTACCATCGTCACGGGCGACTGGTTTGTAGATACTAAGGAAAAAATGAGCCATATACTGCAACTCTTCCCTGATGCTATGGCCGTTGACATGGAGTCGGCTGCCATTGCCCAGACCTGTCACGTATTCGGCGTATCGTTTGTATCGTTCAGGGTTATCAGCGATATTCCCTTGCTCGATACCAATGCCTCCCAGTATCATGATTTCTGGCAGCATGTGGCAGACGAGTCCTTTGCCCTTACCAAGCAGTACATTGAGCAGTTCTAATGTAGGCTGCAACCTAACGTACAGTGCGCTTCCCTATATCGGCAAGATAATCAGGAACCAGCAGACAAAACATTATATAACCTATATACGATATGGAAAAAATACCCAGTTTCACCATTGACCACAACCGGTTGCTGCGAGGCATCTATGTGTCGCGCAAGGATGTGGTGGGCAATGAAGTGGTCACCACTTTTGACATCAGAATGAAAGAACCCAACCGAGAACCTGCCCTCCATGCGGGAGCTTTGCACACCATTGAGCATCTGGCCGCCACCTATCTGCGCAATGATGCCGAGTGGAAAGACCGCATTGTGTATTGGGGACCTATGGGTTGTCTTACAGGCAATTACCTGCTGCTCAGAGGTGACTATCGCAGTGAGGATATCGTGACACTGATGCAACGTACCTTTGCCTTTGTAGCTGATTTCGAGAGTGATGTGCCTGGCACCCAGCCGAAAGACTGCGGAAACTACCTGTTGCACGACCTGCCCATGGCTAAATGGGAGGCAAGGAAATACCTTACCGAAGTGTTGCAACACATGAAGGAAGAGAACCTGAACTATCCGCAGTAGAACTCTGGCGGGACTATAAAAGAATAGAGCATTTCTGTTTGCAGAAATGCTCTATTCTTTTATATCAATCCGATAGGGATTATTCGGCAATCACGGGCTTGTACTTGGGAACAAGCACCTTCATGATAACCCAGCCCACGAGATAAGCCACTGCACAGATGCAGAAGATGATCATGTAGCCGGCAGGCTTGCCTTCAAAACCAACGAAGCTGAATGCTGCACCCTGATTCTCGGCATAGGTGAACAGTGCACCGGCACCCTTGTTGATGAGGAATGAGCCTACACCACCTGCCATACCGCCGATACCGGTGATGGTGGCAATGGTTGATTTGGGGAACATGTCACCCACGGTAGAGAAGATGTTTGCACTCCAAGACTGGTGGGCGGCACCCAGAATACCGATGAGGATAATGGGGAACCAGGGTGTTTTGAACACACCGCCCAAAGGCTGTGCGAACAAGCCTAACAGGGGGAAGAATGCAAAAATGAGCATGGCACGCATACGACCGGCATAGGCATTCATGCCACGGTTGATGAAGAAGGTGGGCAGTTTGCCTCCCAGAATACTCAGCATGGTGATGAGATAGAGCACAAAGATGAGCACCATACCCTCTACATCGGTGGGGTTGATTTCAAACTGGGCTTTCAGGTAGGCGGGAGTCCAGAACAGGAAGAACCACCACACACCGTCGGTCATGAACTTACCTACGATGAACGACCAGGTCTGGCGGTAGGTAAAGCACTTCAAGAAGCCGATAGAAGGACCGTCGTCAGTAGCGTCTTTCGGGTCGGCATTGGTCTCTACGTCTTGATTGATGTAGGTAAGCTCAGCTGCATTTACCTTAGGATTCTGGTTGGGTTTCTTGTACAGGAAAATCCAGAAGCCCATCCATACATAACCCAGTGCACCGATAACGATGAACGCCATCTCCCAACCGAAGAACTTGGCAAGCACCGGAATGGTGAAAGGAGCGATGAGCGCACCTACAGAAGCACCGCTATTGAAAATGGCAGTGGCAAAAGCACGGTCTTTCTTGGGGAAGTACTCGGCGGTTACCTTGATGGCTGCGGGGAAGTTACCTGCCTCACCAAGTGCCAGAATGCAGCGGGCACCCAGGAACAGCCATACACTGGTGGCAGAGATGGCAAGGGCGGCATCAGCCATTCCCGACTCGCTGAACGAGCGCAACACCTCTTTGGCTCCCTCAAAGCCTACAGCCCACTCGCCTGCCACGATACCACAAGTGGCGATACCGCAGAATGCGTGGAGCACAGCACCTGTTGACCATACGAAGATAGCCCAGAGATAACCCTTGCTGGTACCCATCCAGTCCACGAACTTTCCGGCAAAAAGCATACACACGGCGTAGATGATGGAGAAGTAAGCGGTGATGGTACCGTAGTCTTCGTCACTCCAGCCAAATTCTTGTTGGATGCCGCCTTCTCCCGGGAAAGTGAGGGAAAGTACCTGGCGATCCATGTAATTCACTGTTGTTGCAAGGAACAACATTGCGCAAATAATCCAACGATAGTTGGTCATTTTTGTCGTTTTAATGGAACTCATTTGTTAATAGTAAATATTTGTTATTGAATTAGTTTTCTTCTATAGTAGCACCATCAGACAATGCTGCATAAGGTTAGCTGTTTGCAAATATACATAATTTTTTTGTTTCTCTTGCCTTTTCTGCAAAAAAAGGAGAAACAACTTCTATCATCTGTATCTTGCAGGTGTCTTCCGTGGTGGTTTCGCCACGCTGTTTTTCCTGGTCGGTGGTTGCTTTAGTCTTGGTAATACACCCTTTTCACCCTGCCAGATATGCCTGTAAGCACTTCGTAGGGGATGGTGTCAAGGATGTCAGAGAGTACCGTTACGGGCAGGTTATTGCCGAAGATTTCTACGCTGTCTCCTTCTACGCAAGGGATGTCTGTCACGTCAATCAGTGCCACGTCCATGCAGATGTTGCCCACGTAAGGTGCTTTCTGTCCGTTCACCAGACAGTAGCCGTGGCGGTTGCCCAGGTGGCGGTTCAGTCCGTCGGCATAGCCGATGGGGATGGCTGCGATGATGCTGTCGCGCTCCAGTGTGCCCTTGCGGCTATAGCCCACCGTATCATCCTTTTTTACATGGCGCAGTTGCAGAATGGTGGTTTTCAGTGTACTCACGGTGTTGAGGATGCGGTTGTCGCGGGGATCAATGCCGTAAAGACCCAGTCCCAGCCGGCACCCGTCCAGTTGCCGTTCGGGGAAATGCTCTATGCCGGCACTGTTGTCGATATGGCGTAGTATCTTGTGGCTGAAAGCTCCTTGAAGTTTCTTCGAAGCCTTGTCAAACCGTTCGAACTGTTCTTTCGAGAATGTGTCAAAGGTGTCGTTGTCGGCTCCTACAAAGTGGGTGAATACCGAACGGGGAATGATGGCGTTCTGTCGCTTCAGCCGGACGATAAGCTCATCCATGTCCTCTTCGGGTGAGAATCCCAGCCTGTGCATGCCGGTGTCTAACTTGATGTGTACGGGCCAGTCGGTAATTCCCTCTTTCTCCGCAGCCTTAATCAGAGCATCCATCAGACGGAAGCTATAGACTTCGGGTTCCAGATCATAGTCGAACATCGTCTTGAAAGCAGTCATCTCAGGGTTCATGATGATGATATTCTGCGTGATGCCGTTCTTCCTTAGTGTCACACCCTCGTCTGCCACAGCCACCGCCAGATAGTCCACGCGGTGGTCTTGCAACGTTTTAGCCACCTCCACGGCTCCCGCTCCGTAGGCGTCGGCCTTGATCATACACACCAGTTTTGTTTCCGGCTTCAGGAAGGAACGGTAGAAATTGAGGTTATCCACCACACTGTTCAGATTGACTTCCAGAATGGTTTCGTGTACTTTCTGCTCCAGCAGTTCGGTGATATGGTCGAAGCCAAAGGAACGGGCGCCCTTCAGCAGTATCACTTCATCGTGAAGGGATTGGAATACCTCACTCTTGACAAACTGCTCCACGCTGGTGAAAAAGAATTTCTCTGAGATGGAAATGTGGTCGGCCTGTTGCTTGATGTCGGGACCGATGCCTATGAATTTCTCTACACCCCGCTTGATGGCAAGTTCCGATATCTTGCCATAGAGCACTTCCGACCTGTCGCCACTCTGGTATATGTCACTGAGAATCAGTGTGCGCTTGCGCCCTTTGTGGTCGGGACGGCGGTTCATGAAGTCGAGTGCGATATCCAGCGAGTTTACGTCGGAATTGTAAGAGTCATTGATAAGTGTGCAGCCGTGCCGCCCCTCCTTCACCTCCAATCTCATTGCCACGGGCTCCAGCACCGCCATGCGCTCTGCCAGTGTGTCACCGTCCAGACCAAGATGGAGAGCGGTGGTGGCGCAAGCCAGCGAGCATTTCACCGAGGCCTCGTCGATGAAGGGCAACGTGTAGCAACCCTCGGTGCCTTGGAAAACATAGTGTACGGTGGTATGGTCGTTGTCATTGCTTATCTGTCTGATATACATGGGAGCGCGGCTGTCGCACATGCTCCATCCTAACTTGGTACCCTGATAGCCGGTTTTGCGTAGGCAGCGCCCTATGGTGCGGTCGTCCGAATCATACACAGTTACCTTGGCGCTATGGGCGAGTTCAATCTTCTCCATGCACTTTTCCTCTATCGAGCGGAAATTCTCTTGATGGGCGTCTCCCAGTGAGGTGAGAATGCAGATGGTAGGCTGTATGATGTCGCTCAGTGCCGCCATCTCGCCGGGTTGGCTGATACCAGCTTCAAACAAGGCTATCTGGCTCTGCTCGTTGAGCAGCCATACTGAAAGTGGCACGCCTATCTGCGAATTGTAGCTGCGGGGTGAACGTGTCACGACCATAGACGGTGAAAGAATCTGGTAGAGCCATTCCTTGACCATCGTCTTGCCGTTGCTTCCCGTGATACCTATAACCGGAATGTTGAACTCGTCGCGATGCCTTTCTGCCAATCGCTGCAGGGCTTCCAAGGTATTGGGTACTTTCAGGAAGTTGGCTTGCGGTAAATCTTCGATGTTGTGCGGCAGTGTGTTCACAACAAAATTGCGTACCCCCCGGCGGTAGAGGTCGGTAATGTAGCGGTGCCCGTCGTTGCGTTCGGAAGTAAGTGCAAAAAAGAGGGTCTCTTCTGCAAAGCAGAGTGAACGGCTGTCGGTAAGTATCTGTCCGATGTTGGCATCGGTCTCTCCCACGCGTCTTGCTCCGATGAGCGTGGCTATTTTCTCAATGGTGTATCTCATTGTGTCTGTCTGTCTATCCTTCTACCTTTCCTGTCACCCCGTCTGCAGGCCTTACCGTTGGAAGACAGCCTCTTTCTGGGCGGCATATACAGATGCAAAGGTCGGATATTTTTTTGATAAAGCATCTATTTTTAACAATGTTTTATCCAAGAATTCCTTATACTCTGCCGACTCGGGGTGAAAAGGTCTGTGTGCCAGTGCTTCCCTGATAGGGCGCCAGTCCTGCATATACTGTATCGACTGCTTACTGAAACAGCTGTCAGTCAGCGCTCTCCATATATAATCCACTGCCTGGGCTGAGGGGTGCAGCATGTCTTCGGTATAGAAGCGGTAGTCACGCAGTTCGTCGTTCATTATCTCGTATGCCGGAAAGTAGTGGCAACAGTCTGCCTCCTGCACCAGCCGGTCGGCGGCAAGCAGCAGAGTGGCTTTCGATAACCTGCTGCGGTGGTAGCCGTATTTGCTGTATCTGATAGGGCTCACCGTGAGGATGATGTTCACCTGCGGGTTGCGCTGCTTGAGTAGTCGTACCGCCTTTTGCAGCCATTGGTAGCAGGTATCCACGTCCATCTCTTCTTCCTGAAACAGCGGCTGAGGGCGTTTTTGACAGTTATCTACGATCTCGCCCGTCTCTTTCAGTCGGTAGATATGGTTGGTACCCAGGGTGATGATGCATACATCAGGCGCTTCCGTGCAGCGGGTGACGGTATGTGTGATGCTTGCTGGATTGTACATCACTCCATAGGGATTGATGACTGTGGCGAACATATTGTCGCGCAGGTGCTTGCCTATGGCATCGGCAAAGCAGGAACCCACACACAGCAGTCGGCTGTGTGGCTCTATGAAAAAAGGAAAGGTAGGTATTTCCACCTTAGTGGTCCATTCCATAACCGGTGTGTTTCCGTTTGTCGTTTCAACTCCTGCTCACCTGCAGACCCTTTCTGCTCAGCGACATATCCACGAAACGCGCCTTGTCGTTGGGCCTGTTCTCATTGAGGATGTGCACGATGCGGGCTGCCGCCTGTGCATCTTTCGCTACCATGTAAAGATAGCCTCCGCCTCCTGCGCCAGGCAATTTGTAGCCCAGACACAAGTCATCTACCTTGTCAGTGAGCAGTCTGACGGCCTCGGGATTGGTGCCGCTGTCGATGGCCTGGTTCTGTAACCATGTCTTGCGTATCAGTTTGCCTGTGTGTCTGAAGTCCTGCCGCTGTATTGCCTCGTACATCTCCAGCGCATGTGCCTTCATTTGTCGTAACTGGTGCAGCTGTTCATGCTGGTTGAGGAACATCCGGCGCACTATTTCTGCCAGGATGGTCTTGGCTGTGCGGGTGATGCCCGTGTAATAGAGCAGGTGGCACTGTGCATATTCGGGTGAGGTGAACACGTCGTCGGGGAGCCATCTCACCAAAGGCGCCTGTTGGAAACCGCGCTCCGTCTGCAACAGTTTCACGCCTCCCAGCACTCCGCCGAACTGGTCTTGCCAACCTCCGCCCGTAGTGAGCAGTTGTTCCAGTACCAGCGTGCGCTTGCCTATCTCGTTCTTGTCCCATGCCAGCGAGCAGAAATCGCTCACCGCTCCCAATACCGTGGCGGCAAGGATACTGCTTGTGCCCAGTCCGCTACCTGCGGGGATAGCAGAAAGCAAAGTGAGCTCTATGCCACAGCCGAAAGCCTCCAACTGCTGTCGCAATGAGTCGTAGGGTTCGTCGCAGAATGTCGGCAGGAAACCGGCCAGAGCCAGTGCCGCCTTGGGGATGGAGAACGGACTGCCCACATGCATGAAGTCTGCCAGTTGCTCGTAGGTTTCTATCACTTCCGAAGCGCCGAGGTCAATGCTGCGGCAAATGATATGGTACTCCTTGCAGGGCTTGATGTAGGTTTGTAAAGGCGGCTGTCCGTTCAGTTCGATGGCGATGTTGATAACGTTGCCTCCCTCCATCATGCAATAGGGTGGGGTATCGGTCCATCCGCCTGCCAGGTCGATACGTACGGGACTGCGCCCCCATACTATCTGGTCAGCATACACTGCCAGTACGGGATGCTGCTTCTCGTAGGCGGTGGCGGTAAGTGCCTCCCTCAGCAGTCTGAAGGCACGTTGCTCCTCCTCCCTGTGCATGTCTTTCCCTTGCAGGCGCAGTACTTCTGAGCGGAACATGGCATCGTGTATCTTGTTGAGCAGCGAGGTGTCGTCTGCCACGGGCTGCGGCAGAGGAATGTCTTCCTTTGCAAAGCACTGTGCCGCATGCTGCAGATCCAGCTGGTAGAACACGCTCTTCTTGTGGTTGGCGGCAACGGCACCCCATGCCCCTTTGGCAAAGCTGTTGCGTTGCGCTACCAAACGTTTCAGGTTGGCATGGGCAGAAAGATCTTCCGCGCTCATCAGCCTATGGTTGTCGGACGAAGGTACCCGGTTGCCGTTTTCCAGCATCTTGGTGAGAACCCTCCCCATCTCATCCGTGTTGTCCACTACAGGAAACAGCGGTGTCTGCTGCATAGCCCCGGCGAAACTGTCGTCCATCATATAGGGCCGCACTGCGTATTCCTTCTCGCCCACAGGCACAATATCAATACATTGTCCCGGAGCTAACGACAGATGCCAGTCGTTTTGTGGTACGCCGGTGATGATATGGTCGTGGGTGAGTGTCCATCCTGCAGCCACCTCGCTGTTCTCGATCCAAAGGTTGGTGTTCTGTTCGGTGATTTGAATGGCGGTGTGTGCGTTCTGTACAAAGATGGACGGATGTGGTTTGGTGTCGTGGTGCATGATTTCCCTTTGGTCATTCACCAGATTCTGCACTGCCAGAGTAGAGGATATCATCTCCCTGCTGGTGCCGAAGTGGTAGAACTCGCCTCCAGGTAGAGGCAATACAGCCACCGACAGCGACCGCAGTTCTTCATCGAGAATATCGGGATGGGTGCCTAAGGCGCAACCAAACTCGCTGTAGAGGTCGTATTCGCACCATTCTCCTTGTTTTTTGGAATGTTTCCTGAGCAGTGATACCGCCCTGTCGCTCAGTAGCCAGATGCCTATATCTGTGAGGTAGAAGTCGGTCTGCAGCAGTTGGTTGAGTGTCTGTACCGAGGGCTTTTGCAACATTTTCTTCAGTACTGAAGGCGTTTTCCTGTCGCTCACGAACACACCGTGATGACTTGCCACTGAAGCGTTGAGCCACAGTCCGTAGCACACCACATCTACCGGGGGGATGGCTGGAAGTGTTCCCTTGGAACGGATGAATACGTCGCCGCTCACCACCATTGTGTGTATGTTGGCAGGGGCTGATGCCATCAGTTGCTCGTACAGCGGCAGTTGCAGGTCAAGTAAGGTCTGTGACAGGCGCTGCCCTCGTTCCCATCTGAACACTGGTACCGGTGTCAGTACCTTGCCCGACGGTGCATAGGCAGGTAGCCTCCTGCTCTGTCCGCCTGCATGAAGCAGTATCCTCGGTTCTTGTGCCAGCCATTCTTCAAAACCTTTTTGAGGTTCTTCCGCCTGTCGGCATTGTTCCAACAGCCAGGTAGTGCCTCCGCCACTGCCCAGCCGGTGCCCCACGGGGTCGCTGGTGCAGTAGTATTGTTGTGCGTCCAGTCCTGTTATTTCGTGAAAACTGTTTACCAAATTTGGGGGGAGGGAGAGTAATTTCTTCATCTGTCGGTGTCTCTTTGGGCGGTTCCGTCTGTTTCCGCCCCATTTATATTATTAAGGTGGGATGTTACTGTTCTCACCTTATTCCTAAAGTTTTCTTTTAGCGAGATACTGTTGGTTGTGGAATGTGCCTTTCAATTGAAATAGTACAGGAAGGTGGCGATACCCTCCAGGGCACATTTCTTCTGGTCCTTGATTTCAATCTTGAATTTTATTTCCGCCTTGACGGTACCTCTCAGATTGGTGATGGCGTGCAGGTCGGCCACTAATCTGATGGATTCGCCCGACTTGACAGCCTGACCGAACTTCATCTTGTCCATACCATAGTTCACCATCAGTTTCAGGTTGTTCACCTCGATAATCTCATTCCACAGGTGGGGCAGCATAGACAGCGTAAGATAGCCATGTGCGATGGTACTCTTGAAAGGGCTTTCTACCTTGGCGCGCTCGGTGTCCACATGTATCCATTGGTGGTCCAATGTGGCATCGGCAAACATGTTGATGCGCTCTTGTGTTAGTTCGAGATACTCAGAAACTCCCAGATTCTTGCCCAGCATGGCGGCAAAATCTTCATAATTGTTGATGACAAGTTTGCTCATAATAAATCAGTTTTTATAAAATAGTAAAACGTAACGTTCAGAATCAGTACGAAGCCGTGCAGGGGATTCCCAGTGCCGTCACCCGCAGCTTGATGCTGTCCAGTTGTTCGCGGGTGGCTTTCAGCAGTCCTTGTGCCGGTGTCTCGCGGTCGATGGTATAGACCATTACCTCGCGTGGGGCTATCCGTTGCAGTGCTCTTAGCCATGGACCGACATATTCTTCGCCGGTATTGTCGGTGCTTTCCCCTTGGTACTCGCCTCTCATGAACAGGGTTTGGATGATAACGTTTCCATTGAACGCTTGGAGCAGTTCCACTGTCTTTTCCACGTCATAGTGTCCCGTAGGTCTGTCCACCCGCCGGATGTAATTGGTATCCACCGTGTCTAGTTTCAGTATGTTGTTGTCCACTTTCATCAGCGCCTCCCTTACCTCGGGACGGTGGATGTAGGTGGCATTGCTCAGCACGCTCACTTTGGCTTGCGGACAATACCTGTTGCGCAGGTCAATGGTGTCTCCGATGATGTCGTTGAACTGCGGATGTGAAGTGGGTTCTCCATTGCCTGCAAAGGTGAGCACGTCGGGCAGGGCGTTCTCGGCTGCCATCTCCTGCAACTTGCGTTCCAGGATTGCCGCAACCTCTTCTCTTCGTGGGCGTGGGGTATGCGGACGGCGGTCGGCATTGAAGCCGCATTCGCAGTAGATGCAGTCAAACGAGCACACCTTCCCGTCGGCAGGTTGCAGGTTGATTCCCAGCGAAATGCCCAGTCGTCTGCTATGTACGGGACCGAAGACCGGTGATGGATAAATGACGGTACTCATGTGCTTAAATCAGTTTTCAATGCCCAAAGGTATGAAAAATATGGCACAAATGCGGTTAATACATGTTAAATGAATAATCCTTTGTGCATCACACCTCTTTAATATACCATTTTTTGGCTACCTTTGTGGTCGTTTGCATCATGAAAGTGGTGTAAAGCAGTAATTTTTCGAACGGAATAATGGCAAGACGTCATAAAAAGACCCGCAGCCGATACGGTCTGCAAGTTGTCACTTTGTGCATCAGTACAACCCTTGTACTGGTGCTATTGGGCATGGTGGTACTCTCCGTGCAAACGGCGCGCAATCTCTCTGCCTATGTCAAGGAGAACCTTACGGTGACCGTGATGCTCAGCGATGAGCTTACTCCTGCACAGGTGCACGGTTTCTGCCGCTCCCTCTATAGCAAGCCATATACCCTGCATGTGGACTATATCAGCAAGGAACAGGCAAAGCAGGAGCAGACCAAGGCGATGGGTGCCGACCCGTCGGAGTTTTTGGGGTTCAACCCTTTTGTGGCCACCTTGGAGCTGAAACTGAAAGCCGACTATGTGAACAGTGATTGGCTGAAGTCTATCTCGCGAGAGATGAAAAAACATCCCTATGTCACTGACGTGGCATATCAGGAGGATCTTATGGACAAGGTGAATGCCAACCTGCAGAAGGTGAATATGGTGCTGCTTGTTCTTGCTGTGTTGCTTACCTGTGTCTCTTTCTCGCTTATCAACAATACAGTGCGCCTCAATGTGTATTCGCGCCGTTTTTCCATCCATACCATGAAACTGGTAGGAGCCTCATGGGGATTTATCCGCCGCCCCTTCCTCGGTAGTGCGTTCTGGGTGGGTGTGCTGGCAGCTTTGCTGGCGTGTGCCCTGCTGGCAGGTGGTGTCTATGCCCTCTATGACTATGAACCCGGCGTACTTTTGGTCATCACCTGGCAGGAACTTGCTGTCACGGGTGGCGCAGTATTTCTTTTCGGTATCCTCATTACCCTGCTGTGCACCTTCTTTTCGGTCAACAAATTCCTCCGGATGTCGGCGGGACAACTGTACAAAATTTAGATTATACACGACAATAATATGGAAAAAAGAGATTTTGCATTCGACAAACTGAATTTTATCCTCCTTGCCATCAGCATGGCAGTGGTAGTGGTGGGCTTCATCCTGATGAGCGGTCCCGGTTCTACCGATACAGCCTATAATCCCGACATCTTCAGTGTGCGCCGTATCAAGGTGGCTCCTGTGGTGTGCCTTTTGGGCTTTGTATCCATGATTTATGCTGTAGTGCGCAAACCTAAAGACAAGAAATAAGATAGTATGGATTTGTTACAGACTATTGTGATAGCCGTTGTCGAGGGACTGACAGAATTCCTGCCCGTTTCATCGACAGGACACATGATTATTGCCCAGAAAGTGTTGAATGTAGAATCAACAACTTTTGTCAAGTCATTTACATTTATCATCCAGTTTGGTGCCATCCTCTCGGTGGTAGTACTCTATTGGAAACGCTTTTTCCAGTTGAACCGGGAACCTGTTCCGGAGGGTACACCGGCATGGAAGAAGTTGCTGCATGTGTATGATTTCTATTGGAAATTGTTGGTGGCCTTTATCCCTGCCGCTGTGTTGGGTCTGCTTTTCAATGACCTCATCGACGAAATGCTTGAAAGGGCTGAGGTGGTTGCAGTGATGCTTGTTTTGGGAGGTGTCTTTATGCTGTTTTGCGACAGGATATTCAACAAGGGAAGCGAAGATACCCGTCTTACCGAGCGGCGTGCCTTCATGGTGGGCTTGTTCCAGTGTATCTCCATGATTCCAGGAGTTTCACGCTCAATGGCAACCATTGTAGGCGGTATGCAGCAGCGCCTTACGCGTAAGGCGGCAGCGGAGTTCTCGTTCTTTCTCGCAGTCCCCACCATGTTTGCAGCTACCGTATATAAAATGTACAAGCTGTTCAATGAAGGTGGTATGCAGATGATAGCCGACAACATGACCACCCTTGTGGTGGGCAATGTGGTGGCTTTCGTGGTGGCTATGCTTGCCATCAAGTTCTTCATCGCCTATGTTACAAAATATGGCTTCAAGGTTTTCGGCTGGTACCGTATCATTGTGGGAGGACTCATTCTGATATGGCTTTGCATGGGACATTCGCTTGAAATGGTGTAGGCATGGACTTTATCGAAGGGGAAATCATCTGTCTGAACAAGCCTTATGGCATGTCGAGCTTCGGCGCATTGGCAAGGGCACGCACTATCCTGTCGAGGAAGTTGGGCGTGAAACGCCTCAAGACGGGGCATGCAGGCACACTCGATCCTCTTGCCACCGGAGTGCTGATTCTCTGCACGGGCAAAAAGACCAAGCAGATAGAGACTCTGCAATACCACTCCAAGGAATATACCGCCACCCTGCAGTTGGGTGCCACGACGCCGAGTTTTGACCGGGAACATACGGTGGACCACACTTTCCCCACAGCACATATCACCCGCGAGCTCATCCTGCGCACCCTGCCCATGTTTCTTGGGGAAATCAAGCAGATACCGCCCGAGTATTCGGCTTGCAAGATTGACGGACAGCGTGCCTACAAACTGATGAGGAAGGGGCAGAACGTAGAACTGAAACCCAAAATACTGCAGATAGACGAAATAGAACTCACCCATTTTGATTCCCGCACCATGCAGATGGGCATCCGGGTAGTGTGTGGAAAGGGTACCTATATACGTGCTTTGGCACGCGACATCGGACAAGCCTTGGGCAGTGGCGCCTTCCTTACCGAACTGTGCCGTACCCGCTTGGGAGAGGTGAGGGTGGAAGACTGCATCGCACTGGACTGTTTTGAACAGTGGGTGGATGAGCATGTAGAGGTCGTATAGTTCGTTGGTCGGACGGTAGAAACGACAGAAGAACAACTCTGAAAAAGAAAATCAATTCAAACAGAAATATGAAATTATCACAGTTCAAGTTTAAATTGCCTGAATCACAGGTAGCTCTGGAACCTCCTCATCGCGCTTTCGAGAACGAAGATGGGACGGTGGATAAGATTTACCGCCGTGATGAATGCAGACTGATGGTGCTGCACCGCAAGAGCGGTCGGATTGATATGTGTAGGAAAGATTCCGATGGCAAAGACCTGACAAAGCCCGATGGAACACCCGACTACATGACTTTCCGAGATATCGTGAACTATTTTGACGAGGGCGACGTGTTCCTCTTCAACGATACCAAAGTGTTTCCTGCACGCCTTTACGGTACCAAGGAAAAAACGGATGCCAAGATTGAGGTGTTCCTGCTGAGGGAACTCAACGAGGAACTCCGCCTGTGGGATGTGCTGGTGGAGCCGGCCCGCAAGATACGCATCGGCAACAAACTGTTTTTTGACCAAGATGGTCCTATGGTGGCAGAGGTCATCGACAATACCACCAGTCGTGGGCGTACCTTACGCTTCCTTTACGACTGCCCTCACAACGAGTTCAAGCAGGAACTGTTTGCGTTGGGAGAGGCTCCGCTGCCGCGTTATGTGGTGAACAAGCGCAAGGCTACTCCTGATGATTTAGAAAACTTCCAGACCATCTATGCCCGTAACGAGGGTGCTGTGACAGCTCCTTCTACTGGATTGCACTTCAGCAGGGAACTGATGAAGATGCTGGAAATACGGGGCATAGAGTTCTCCTACATCACTGTACACTTGGGACTGAGCTGCTTTGACCCCATTGAGGTGGAAGATCTTACCAAACACAAGATGAACTCCGAGCAAATGGTCATCACAGCAGAGGCATGCCGTCAGGTGAACAGCGCCAAGTCTGCCGGACATAAGGTGTGTGCTGTCGGCGTGAGTACTGTGCGTGCCACAGAGACGGCTGTGGGTACAGATGGCTTACTGAAGGAATACGACGGCTGGACCAACAAGTTTATCTTCCCTCCTTATGAGTATGGCATGGTGAACAGCATGGTGGCAAACTTCTATCATCCCGAGTCAACGATGCTGATGGCTACCGCTGCTTTCGGAGGTTATGAGAAGGTGATGGAGGCGTACAATCTGGCAGTTGAGAACGGCTATATGTTTGGCTGCTTTGGCGATGCATTGCTCATCCTCAATGATTAAGCACATTGTGTATCTCGCCCTGGGTTCTAACCTGGGCGAGAAAGAATGGAATATACGCGAGGCGGTCAGGCTGATAGGGACAGAGGTGGGGCAGGTGTTGCGTTCCTCATCGCTTCATGTTACTGAGCCGTGGGGATTCTGCTCTGAGAATACCTTTGTTAACGCTGCTGTCTGCTGCACCACCCTGCTGACCCCCCAGCAGGTGCTGGAGCGAACCGAAGCCATAGAGAGGCGCATGGGACGCACACAGAAAAGTGTGGACGGGGGCTATCACGACAGAATCATCGACATAGATATTCTGCTCTATGATGACCTCCATCTCAGCACCCCGCAACTCACCCTGCCACACCCACGCATGTATCAGCGCGAGTTTGTGATGGCCCCTCTCAGGGAAATTATGATACAGTAATCACTAATCTAAAACAATATGAAAAAAACTATTTTGACAATCGTATCGGCACTGTTGATGTTCACTGCCGTACATGCTGACAACCCTTACAGACAATACACAGAGAATCTGCCCTTCCAGATGGCAGAGGTGCAGGCTCCAGTATTCCCAGACAGAGTCGTCAAGGTGACCGACTTCGGTGCAGTGGGCAACGGAATCGATTTGTGCACGGATGCCTTTGCCAAGGCGGTAGATCATCTTTCTGCAAAGGGAGGTGGTAAGTTGGTGGTGCCCCGTGGTGTGTGGCACACAGGTCCTATTGTCCTCAAGAGCAATATCAACCTGCATCTTGACAAGGGTGCCGTCATCCTCTTTGCCGCCGATGAATCGCTCTATCCTCTGGTTGAAACCTCTTTCGAAGGGCTTGACACCCGCCGCTGCCAATCGCCTCTCAGTGCTTATGGTGCCACCAATGTGGCAGTCACTGGTTATGGTGTGATTGACGGAAATGGTCAGTACTGGCGCCCGCTGAAAAAGGAGAAAGTGACCGAGGCTAAATGGAAGGCTGTGACTTCTTCCGGCGGTGTACTGAAAAATTCCAAACTCTGGTTCCCCTCCGAGGGCTATGCCAAGGGTGATGCCGGAGCAGATATGAATGTGCCTCGCGAAATGAAGACCGAGGAAGACTGGAACAGCATCAAGCGTTTCCTGCGCCCTGTGATGGTGAGTCTTGTGAAGTGTAAGAACGTGAAACTCAGTGGCGTTATTTTCCAGAACTCTCCTGCATGGAACCTTCATCCGCTGATGTGCGAGAACATGATTATCGAAGACCTGCTGGTGCGCAATCCAGCCTATGCGCAGAACGGAGATGCGCTCGATTTGGAGTCATGCAAGAATGTGCTGATCATCAACTCACGTTTCGATGCCGGTGACGACGGTATCTGTATCAAGAGTGGTAAGGATGCCGACGGTCGTCGTCGTGGCGTTCCTTGCGAGAATGTGGTGGTGGATGGCTGTACCGTATTTGCCGGTCATGGCGGTTTTGTGGTAGGTTCCGAAATGAGTGGTGGTGTAAGAAACATCCTTGTGGAGAACTGCCAGTTTGTGGGTACCGATGTGGGTCTGCGTTTCAAGAGTGCCCGTGGTCGTGGAGGTATAGTAGAGAATATCTTCATCGACGGAGTGTCCATGAGCGAAATCAAGAACGATGCCCTTATATTTAATATGTATTATGGTGGAAAGTCGGTGGCTGAGGCTCTTGCCGATGGTGACAAGCCCAACAACACCGATGTGAAACCCGTGGACGAAACCACTCCTATCTTCCGCAACATCAACATCAAGAATGTAGTGTGCAATGGTGCCGGTCGTGCCATGTTCTTCAACGGTCTTCCTGAGATGCCTATCGACGGCATACATCTGCAGGATATCACCATCCAGGCCAAGCAGGGTGCCGAGTTCAACAATTCCCGCAATATCACCCGCGAGAATGTGAATATCACCGTAGTGAAATAATCCTATCCCGACAGGACTGATTATCATCCTGAAAACCAATGGGCTGCAAACGGAAAGTACGTTTGCAGCCCATTGCTTTTGCAACTTTTCGCCAATTCGTCAATAGAGATGTTGTGACCATTGCACTAAGTTTAACGTGAGTTCGACGAATTCAAAATAAGCCGAAAACGTTCAAAGGGTCTCTGCCCGTACGACCATAGAGTGCCTGGACGTACGACCAGAGGTCTGTTGAACAGTATTGAACGGAAATGAACGAAATATTCATTGGATAATTGCACAAAACAGGGAATATGCGCATTTTTTTCTGAGCCAAACAACGTACAATTTCCTATTGTCATTTTGACAGATAAAACGATTCTTTAGATGTCATTTTGCTACTATGAAATAAGTGTGTTCAATATAACACGTGAATTCGTCGAACTCACGTTCGTTAGATTATAAAAGGTGTGCGTTCACTACTATGACTGCTCTGTGACTATGCAGACTATTCAAACAGCGGAGAGGTTGAAATGAAGTAATGAAAGTAAAGAAACTGTTGGTAGGTAGAAAAACAAAAACAGGATGTGCATCGGCACATCCTGTTTTGTTTCGCTTATCGAAAGGCGATGGATTACTTACGCAAGCCAAGAGCCTTGATGATGGCGCGGTAACGGTTGATGTCGCGCTCATACAGATAGTCGAGCAATGCGCGGCGCTTGCCTACCAATGAGGTCAGTGCGCGGGCGGTTCTGAAATCCTTGTGGTTCTTCTTCAGGTGCTCGGTGAGGTGAGAGATGCGATAGCTGAACAATGCAATCTGGCTCTCAGCAGAACCGGTGTCCTTGTTGTTAGCACCATACTGACCAAAAATTTCCTCTTTTTTTGCGGGATTCAAATACATGATTGTAAAACGATTAATGATTTGTAAATTACATCCTTCAGATGCGAGGTGCCTTAATCACAACACGGGGCATCATCAAATGCATCGGATTTTCCGAAATTCGGCTGCAAAGGTACGCCTTTTTTCTGAATTACAAATACCTTGGACTGATTATTTTCAATACGTTTTGAAAAAATGATGCGAAATAGGAGGGGCAGTCATGCTATATGAAATAAATGTTGTAACTTTGCACCCGATTTTTTAAGGTATTACACATGCAGGACATCAGAAACATTGCAATCATTGCGCACGTTGACCATGGCAAGACTACGCTGGTAGATAAAATGATGCTGGCAGGCAACCTGTTCAGAGACGGACAGGACCTCAGCAGTCAGGTACTGGACAGCAACGACCTGGAGCGTGAGCGAGGGATAACCATTCTGTCGAAGAATGTATCTATCAACTGGAAAGGAACGAAAATAAATATCATCGATACTCCGGGACACTCTGATTTCGGAGGAGAGGTGGAGCGTGTGCTCAACATGGCAGACGGTTGTCTGTTGCTGGTGGATGCTTTTGAGGGGCCGATGCCGCAGACGCGCTTTGTGTTGCAGAAAGCTCTGGAGATAGGTCTGAAACCCATCGTGGTGGTGAACAAGGTGGATAAGCCCAACTGCCGCCCGGAAGAGGTGTATGAGATGGTGTTTGACCTGATGTTCTCGCTCAATGCCACTGAAGACCAGTTGGACTTCCCCGTGGTGTACGGTTCGGCAAAGAACGGATGGATGAGCGCCGATTTCAATGCCCCCACTACTGACATCAACTATCTGCTTGATAAGATTGTGGAGGTGATTCCTGCTCCGAGGGTGATTGAGGGAACACCGCAGATGCTTATCACTTCGCTCGACTATTCCAGCTATACGGGACGTATTGCCGTGGGACGCATCCATCGCGGTGTGCTCAAGGAGGGTATGAATATTACGGTGGCTCACCGTGACGGCTCGAAAGAGAGAACCCGCATCAAGGAACTGCATACCTTTGACGGTATGGGACACTCCCGCACTCCTGAGGTGCAGAGCGGTGATATCTGTGCCATCATCGGTTTGGAGAAGTTCGAGATAGGCGATACCATTTGCGACTTCGAGAATCCGGAACCCCTGCCGCCTATTGCCATCGACGAACCTACGATGTCGATGCTCTTTACCATCAACGATTCTCCTTTCTTTGGCAGGGAGGGTAAGTTTGTGACAAGCCGTCATATCAATGACCGCTTGCAGAAAGAACTGGAGAAAAACCTAGCCTTGCGTGTGGCACCTTTCGGTGATAGTACCGACAAGTGGGTGGTGAGCGGAAGAGGTGTACTGCATCTCTCTGTACTCATCGAAACCATGCGCCGTGAGGGATATGAACTGCAGGTAGGACAGCCGCAGGTGATATACAAGGAAATTGATGGCGTGAAATGTGAGCCGGTGGAAGAACTTACCGTGAATGTGCCTGAAGAGTTTGCCAGCAAGATGATTGACATGGTGACCAAGCGCAAGGGTGAGATGACCTCTATGGAGAGTCAGGCGGATAGGGTGAACATTGAATTCGATATCCCTTCGCGAGGCATCATCGGACTGCGTACCAATGTGCTTACTGCCAGTCAGGGAGAGGCTATCATGGCGCATCGCTTCAAGGAATACCAGCCTTATAAAGGTGATATCTCACGCCGCGTCAACGGTTCGATGATAGCGATGGAAACGGGTACGTCGTTTGCCTATTCCATTGACAAACTGCAGGATAGGGGAAAGTTCTTCATCGACCCGGGTGAAGAGGTTTATATGGGTGAAGTAGTGGGCGAGCATGTGCACGACAACGACCTTGTAATCAATGTGACCAAGGCAAAGCAGCTCACCAATACGCGAGCCAGCGGAAGTGACGACAAGGCGCGCATCATCCCCCGCACGGTGCTCTCGCTTGAAGAGGCTTTGGAGTATATCAAAGCCGATGAACTGGTAGAGGTGACCCCTCTCTGTATGCGTATGCGCAAGATAATACTTGACCACAACGAACGCAAAAAGGCAAACAAAGAGTAGCGGAGCGCTACTCTTGTAACAAGAAGCGCTCCGCCTCAATGGCAGCCTGGCAACCGCTGCCGGCTGCCGTAATGGCCTGGCGATATACGGGGTCTGCCACGTCGCCTGCCACGAATACACCGGGTAGTTTGGTGCGTGGTGTACCGTCAATCTTTTTCAGATAGCCTACCTCATCGGTGTCGAGCCATTCCTTGAATACCTCGCTGTTGGGCTTGTGTCCGATGGCAAGGAAGAAACCGTCGATGGCGATATCCACTTTCTCTTCATCGCTTTCGCCCATGCGCTTTACCAAATGGGCACCCTCAACACCGTTTGCTCCGAAAAGTCCTATGGTGTTGTGCTCGAAGAGAATCTCTATGTTTTCTGCTTCCATCACGCGTTGCTGCATCACCTTGGATGCACGCAGGAAAGGCTTGCGCACTATCAGATACACCTTCTTTGCAAGGTGCGACAGGTAGAGCGCGTCTTCGCAGGCAGTGTCACCTCCACCTACAACAGCCACCACTTTCTTTCTGTAGAAGAATCCGTCGCAGGTGGCACAGGCAGATACTCCCTGACCATTGTATTTTCGCTCGTCGTCCAGTCCCAGGTACTTGGCGGAGGCGCCCGTGGCTATAATCACTGTTTCAGCCTCTATCTCGTTGCCTTCCTCGTCAGTGAGCAGATAGGGGCGTTTTGACAGATCTGCTTTTACAATAGATCCGTCACGGATGTCTGCACCGAAACGTTCTGCCTGTTCGCGCAGTTCCATCATCATCTGGTTGCCGTCAATGCCGTTGGGATAGCCGGGGAAGTTCTCCACTTCGGTGGTCTGTGTAAGTTGTCCTCCTGGCTGCAGTCCGCTATATTCTATAGGGTTGAGATTTGCCCTTGAGGCATAGATGGCAGCGGTATAACCGGCAGGTCCGCTACCTACGATAAGACATTTGGTGTGTTGCTTCATAATGTGTTCTTTTCTATTTCTTTTTTTTTGTTCCTATTGTTCCAGCAGTGTTTCTATTTGCCCTGCAATGCTTTCTATGGAATCGGCGGGTTCAAAGCGTGCTACCACCTGACCTCTCTTGTTGGTGAGGTATTTGGTGAAGTTCCATGTGATTTCTCCTTTCTGTTCCTGCAAGAATTTAAAAAGTGGTTCAGCATCTTCGCCGTTGACTTTCACCTTCTTGAATCGGGGAAACTCCGTGTTGTAGGTAGTTTTGCAGAATGTGTGTATGCTCTCGTCGGTACCGGGAGCCTGCTGTCCGAACTGGTTGCAGGGGAAGTCGAGTATTTCAAAACCGCGGCTGTGGAACCGCTCGTACAGTTTTTCCAGATCTTCATACTGTGGAGTGTATTGGCATTTGATGGCAGTGTTCACTATCAGTAATACCTCGTTGGCGTATTCCTTGATAGCAACCTCTTTCCCTTTTCTGTCCTTTACCTTGAAGTCGTAAACAGTTTTCATTTCCTTGTCTATTAGTTTTATTTGTGTTGGTTTTTCTCTTGTGATGTCTTGTCATGTCTCGGGGCTTCCGCGTAGATTCCTTCGTTAGGTGACATGTGACATAATGTAAGACAAAAGTACGCATTTTCCTTATTTCACCCAAATCTTTCTCCATCTTTTTAGACAGGTTGCGGGTGAATCGGGAGTTTTACCATGCCGATTGATATAGGTCAAAAAAATGATGGATTTATGTTATTAAACATATTTCTGATGACTATGTGTCGTGTTTTGTTGTAATTTTGCTGCATGAAAATGCGAGGGAAACGCCTGTGACAGGTGTTGCTATCAAAATGAATCAGAATCATAGAAAGCATAGAAAAAGATATTTATAGGTAGAGTAGTTAAGGTAATAAGATTGAAAGAAGGTAGATGTTTAAAAGGCTGCGTGTTTGCGATGAACATGCGGCTTTTTTTTGAGGCCTATCCGCGAGTCAACAGACTATACACTTTGTATAGCGAAAATAAGAAAGGGTATCTGCGCATATGCAACTACGCAGATACCCTTTGCTTAATACGTCTTCTATGGTATTATTTCTTTGCTGCCTTACCGTAGCGGCTAAAGAATTTATCGACACGACCAGCGGTGTCAACGAGCTTGTTCTTACCAGTGTAGAAGGGGTGAGAAGTGCTCGAGATTTCGACTTTTACCACAGGGTAAGTTTCTCCTTCAAACTCTACGGTGTCATTGGTCTTGCAGGTAGAGCGTGTAAGGAACATATCGCCGTTGGACATATCCTTGAATACGACGGGGCGATAGTTTTCAGGGTGAATACCTTTTTTCATTGTTCTTTATCGTTAATATATAATGTAAATTGTCTGATGTGAAATTGGAATAACCCAATTACGGGCTGCAAAGATACAAAGATTTTCTTGTCCGGCAAAATATTGCCTGCTTTTTTTCTTGATTCCGCGTTTTGTAAGTTTCACTTGTGTATGTTCTCGTCGAATTTTTGCATCTTTGCATCTGTTATGACACGATTGTTACTGATAAGACACGGCGAAACCACCGATAATGCCCGTAAAATCATGCAGGGGCAGACACAGGGAGAGTTGAATGAAACGGGATTCCTTCAGGCGGAGCGGTTGGCGGAAGAACTGCGTAATATGCCTATCGATGCTTTTGTGGCAAGCGACCTGCACCGTGCAATCCAGACAGCCAGGATATTGGCGAAACCGCATGGCAAGCAGTTGTACACCACTCCGTTGCTGCGGGAACGTGACTGGGGGGATTTTACGGGAAAGTATATCCCCGACCTGCAAGGACTGCCTTTTCCTGACAATGTGGAGTCGATGGACTGTCTGATGCAGAGATCCCGGCGTTTTCTTGATGAGATGGCAGAAAAGTATCCCGGGCAATGTGTTGCTGCGGTGGGGCATGGTATCATCAATAAGGCTATACAGGCGGTATATTACCAAAAAAACATCCGCGACATTGCGCGGATGGATAATTGTGAGGTGAGGGAACTGCTTATCGGGCGCCCCTGAAGTTGCTGCTTCCACCACTGCTGCGGCTGCCTCCTGTACTGCCACCTGTGGAGCGTGAGATGCTGCCGCCGCCCATGGAAGAGCGTGAGATGTTGCCGCCACTGCTTATGGAGGGTTGTGAGATACTGCTGCCTGTGGAGCGTATGGGAGAGGAAGATACACTTCTCATATTGGATTGGATGCCACTACTTCTTAATGAAGAGCCCGGACGATTGATGCTTGTAGAGCCCGGACGATTGATGCTTGTAGAGCCCAGACGATTTGCCGAAGAAGCTGTATTGCTGCTGTTGCGGTTTACCGTGACGCGAGTGGAACTGTTGGTGCGATAGCGGTTGAAACTGTTGCTGCTCACTGTACTTCTGTCCAAATGGCGGTCTTGTACTCTGCCCATGGTCCCTGATGGGGTATTGCCGTTGCCGGGACGGCTACTTGTGTTGTTAGGACGACTGCTGTTGTTCGGGCGGTTGCCGTTATTGCCCGCGTTTCCCGAAGGACGCCTGTTATCTTGTGGCCTGTAACCAATTTCTTGGTGTCGCCCGCCATTGTTGTTCCATCTGTCGCGCATGCCGATGTGTCCGTCACCACGGTGGTAGTGATTCTGTCTGCCGTGATAATAGCTGCCCGAGCCGTAGTGTGTCCAGCAGTGACCGCCGCGATAGTGCAGATAAACGGTGGGGTGACTGAAGTAGAAGTAGGTGCGTACCGGATACCGGGCATAGATGCCGAAGTGCCAGTAGCCTCCGCTCCAGTATAACGGACGGTAGAAATAGGAGGCGGCGGTAAATGCCCTCCACTGGGCATCCAGCAGGATGTAGCTCATGTCCAGATTGCGGCGTGTCCAGTAGGTGCCATATACGTCGTCAACACTCGTCACACCCATCAGGTAGTCAAGGTTGATTTCGTAGGCGGCATCATACTGCTCGTCGGTGAGATTCAACTCGTATGCCATCTTGTCCGTAAGGAAAAGAGCCTCTCTCCTGGCTTGTTCGTAACTCATGGCGTTCATGTTGGTAGCACAGGTGAGTATCAATGCGAGGATGGATAATATCTTTTTCATAACATCAGGTGTTAAATGGTGAATAATTCTTTTCTTCTCTCTGTGGTTCCTGCCCTTGTAGCAGGCAGGGATGGTTTTACATTGCAAAGAAACAAACAAATGATGGTATGTCAAAGGGAATTTCCCTAAACTGTCGGGGGAATTTCCCTATTTCTAAGATTATTTTATTAACTTTGCAGCATGATGCAGGCTATGATTTTTGCAGCAGGATTGGGCACCCGTCTCAAGCCCCTTACTGATACCAAGCCCAAGGCGCTGGTTGAGGTGGGAGGCCATCCGTTACTGTGGCATGTCATCAGCCGTCTCAAGGATGCCGGCTTCTGCAGGGTAGTCATCAATGTGCATCATTTTGCATCGCAGATAGTGGATTATGTGCATGCGCATGATGCCTTTGGAATAGACATACGAATCAGTGATGAGCAGGGCAACTTACTCGATACGGGGGGCGGGATAAAACATGCTGCTCCGCTATTTGATGCAGGCAGTCCTATCCTTGTCCACAATGTGGATATCTTGAGCAATGCGGATTTGGCACAGGTGTATGGATCCATCGGTGACAGTGACGCTGCCCTGCTTGTAAGCGAGCGGACAACCAAGCGCTACCTGCTGTTTGACGATGATGAAACCTTGTGCGGATGGACCAATGTGGAAAGCGGAGAGTTGAAAGGGCCTGTAGCCGATGGTGGCATGGATATGCTCCGTCTGCAGAAACTTGCTTTCTCGGGCATCCACGTGTTTTCGCCTCGCCTATTCCCTCTGATGCAGGCTTTCCCTGAGAAATTCGGAATCATCGACTTTTATCTGCATGCCTGCGGTTCACGTGGCATACGGGCAGTGAGGAGCAAGGGTCTGCAGTTGCTGGATGTGGGCAAGACAGACAGCCTGGCCAAGGCGGAGCAGATGCTGGCACAACTGCATGGTACACAGCCCTGATAACTGTCAAAGGAGCTATTCGGAAATCATTTTACATTATTATATATGCAACAGAAGATAATCATTCTTGACTTTGGTTCGCAAACCACCCAGCTCATCGGACGTAGGGTGCGCGAACTTGACACCTTCTGCGAGATTCTTCCTTACAACAAGTTTCCCAAAGACGATCCCTCAGTGATAGGCGTTATCCTGAGCGGTTCGCCCTATTCGGTGCATGACCCCGAGGCTTTCAAGGTGGATCTCAGTCAGTTTGTAGGGCGTCTGCCGGTGCTTGGCATCTGCTATGGCGCACAGTTCATTTCACATACTCTTGGAGGCAAGGTGGAGAAGGCTGACTCCCGCGAGTATGGGCGTGCTCATCTGACAACAGTAGATATCTCCAATGCCCTGTTCAAGGGTTTTGAAAGGAATTCTCAGGTGTGGATGAGTCATGGAGATACTATTACAGCCATTCCCGAAGGCTTTAAGTGCATCGCCTCTACAGACGATGTAAAATACGCAGCCTATGCGGCAGATGCCGACAGACTTTGGGCTGTCCAGTTCCACCCCGAGGTGTTCCATACCGTGCAGGGTTCGCTGCTGCTCAAGAATTTTGTAGTGGATATCTGCGGATCTAAACAGGATTGGAGTGCAGCTTCGTTTGTTGATACCACAGTAGCAGAACTGAAGAAAGAAATCGGTGATGACAAGGTGATTCTCGGATTGTCGGGCGGAGTGGACTCTTCTGTAGCTGCCGTTCTGTTGAACAAGGCCATCGGAAGCAACCTTACTTGTATCTTTGTGGATCATGGTATGCTGAGAAAGAACGAGTTCCGTGATGTGATGCACGATTATGAGTGCCAGGGACTCAATGTGGTGGGCGTGGATGCCAGTGGAAAGTTCTTTTCCGATCTGGCAGGAGTGACCGACCCTGAACAGAAACGTAAGATAATAGGTCGTGACTTTGTGGAGGTATTCAATGCTGAAGCAAAGAAGATCACGGGTGCCAAGTGGCTGGCGCAAGGTACTATATATCCCGATCGCATCGAGAGTCTGAATATCACCGGAAAGGTAATCAAGAGTCATCACAATGTGGGCGGACTGCCCAAGGAGATGCACCTGCAGCTCTGTGAACCTCTGAAGTGGCTGTTCAAGGACGAAGTGCGCCGCGTGGGACGACAGATGGGTATGCCTGAACATCTCATTACGCGTCATCCTTTCCCCGGTCCCGGATTGGCTGTGCGCATTTTAGGAGACATCACTCCTGAGCGCGTGCGTATTCTTCAGGATGCCGATGACATATATATCCGTGGCTTGCGGGAGTACAAGATTAAACTCAGTGGCGAAGAGGCACGCAAGGTGCTTGCAGCCGGAGTACCTGCACGGATGAACGACGGTGAGATAGAGGTTTCGCTCTACGACCAGGTGTGGCAGGCAGGTGCCGTACTCCTCTCCACCGTGCGTAGCGTTGGTGTGATGGGTGACGAGAGAACCTATGAGCATCCCGTGGCACTGCGTGCTGTGACCAGCACGGACGCCATGACTGCAGATTGGGCTCATCTGCCATACGACTTCATGGCAAAGGTGAGCAACGAGATAATCAACAAGGTGAAAGGCGTGAACCGAGTTTGTTACGATATTTCCTCCAAACCGCCTTCGACCATTGAATGGGAATAGACACCAATAGCTTTTCAGACCGTATTTTCGCATTGAAGATAATACGAATGTACGGTCTGATTTTTTTCAAGAACCTTAAATCTATCAATCAAATGACTATGACTTTATCTTTAGACTTATGATGTGTGTCTTGTGGTTATTGGGCATAACGGCGTACCTCTGATGTGTATGCCCTTGCCACTGCCGTGCTGTTCCAGAGCTCTGTGCAGCATTTCGCTCTGGCATCCAACAACCTGCAGGATGCTCCGCAGTGGGCGGTTGACTTTATGAAACAGGTGCCCACCACTTGGGATGAAGTGAAATTCATTGACGGTTATCCCGGGAAATACTCGATACTGGCACGCAGGCACGGTGACATCTGGTATGTGGCAGGTGTGAATGCACAAGACAATCCGGTGGTGCAGACCATTACCCTGCCCGGTAATCCGCAGGGCAAACAGGTGGTGATGTATTCCGACAACACCCAATTGCAGGGTTCCGTAAAACAAGTGAAGACCAATCGAAAAGGAGGGGTGAAAGTGAATATCCCCAAAAATGGCGGAGTGGTGTTGGTGTTACGTTGAATGAATGGACAAGACAAGAAAAATAGAACAATTACTGTCAATAATAACCTGAATAACTATGAAACAAACAATGAAATGGGTAGCAATGCTGTTGCTGCTCTGTGTGGTGAACGGAGTGTCTGCTGCACGGACACAGAAACTATGGTATGCTTCACCTGCCAGGATGTGGCTGGAGGCATTGCCTGTGGGTAACGGCTTCTTGGGTGGTATGGTATATGGCAATCCAAACAATGAAGTGATTCAACTCAATGAAAGTACTTTTTGGTCGGGCAGTCCTTACGAAAATAACAGTAAGGAATCACTTGAACTGTTGCCCAAGGTGAGACAGCTGATATTCGAAGGCAAGGAAAAAGAGGCGCATGCCATCATCCAGAACCATTTTATCCCTGGCCCATCGGGCATGAGATTCCTGCCTCTCGGCTATCTGAAGATGAACTTCGGTGAAGAGCCCTTTACTGATTACTACCGCGATCTGAACCTGAATGAGGCGGTAGCGTCGGTACAGTATACACAGAAGGGGGTGCAATACAAGCGCACTACCTATGCCTCACAGGCACATAGGGTGATGGTAACTCAGGTTGAGGCGTCACAAAAGGGTGCCCTTGACTTTGAATTATCGTTTGACAGTCAGATGACCTATGAGGTAGTGGGCGCACAGAGTTGCGGGAATCCAAAGCAAGCAGGAGCAATACTGCGTACACGCGTGAAGGGCGTGGAGCAGGAAAAAGTGCCTGGAAAGATCGTGGCAGAATGTCTCACCAAGGTGGTGAGCGATGGAAACGTGACGGCATCCAACGGAAAGATACGGGTAACCAAAGGAACAAAGGCTACCATCGTATTTACCGCAGCCACCAATTATGTGAACTATCACGATATCAGTGGTGATGCATACTCCCGTTGCCAGCAGGCATTACAGTCGGTAGAGGGCATGGACTACAAACAGCTGCTCAAGGCGCACATGGAAAAATATAGGGAGCAGTTTGACCGAGTGCAACTCTCACTGCCCACAGCACCGGAATCGGAATGGGAAACCCATAAACGGGTGGAGGCATTCAAGGACAGCCGTGACATGGACCTTGTGACGCTGATGTTCCAGTATGGTCGTTACCTGCTCATTTCGTCATCCCAGCCTGGTGGTCAGCCTGCCAATCTACAGGGTATCTGGAATGACAAGATCAAGGCTCCTTGGGACGGTAAGTACACTATCAACATCAATACCGAGATGAACTATTGGCTGAGTGATGTGGGAAATATCGGTGAAACGCAGATGCCGTTGTTTGACATGCTGGCAGACTTGAGTGTGACGGGGGCACGTACGGCAAAGCAGATGTATAACTGCAAAGGATGGATGGCGCATCACAATACAGACCTGTGGCGCATTTCCGGACCCGTTGACGGTGCTACATGGGGCATGTTTCCCAATGGAGGTGCCTGGCTTGCCACCCATATATGGCAGCACTATCTGTTTACCGGGGATAAGGCGTTCTTGAAGAAGTGGTATCCTGTGATGAAGGGCACTGCCGATTTCTATATGGACTACATACAGAAACATCCCAAATATGGCTGGCTGGTAGCTGTGCCTTCTGTATCGCCCGAGCACGGTCCAAAACGTACCGGAACTGCCATTACGGCAGGGTGCACCATGGACAATCAGATTGTGTTTGATGCGCTAAGCAACACGCTAAAAGCTACTGATGTGCTGGGACTTGAAGCAAAATACCAGACTCTTCTGCAGCAGACCATAGAGGCATTGCCTCCGATGCAGATAGGACGCTACGGACAGCTGCAGGAATGGCTGGAGGACGGAGATGACCCCAAGAGTCAGCACCGCCATATCTCGCATCTGTATGGACTCTATCCCTCCAACCAGATTTCTCCTTTCACGCAACCCCAACTCTTTGCTGCTGCAGCTACAACTTTGCAGCAACGTGGCGACCATGCCACAGGGTGGAGTCTGGGATGGAAAACCAACTTCTGGGCCCGTATGCTCGATGGTAATCATGCCATGAAAATCATCTCCAATATGCTTTGTCTGTTACCTACAGAGTCAAATACAAAGGAGCATCCTGACGGCAGAACCTACCCCAACCTGTTTGATGCCCATCCGCCTTTCCAGATAGACGGCAACTTCGGTGTGGCTGCTGGTGTGGCGGAGATGCTGCTGCAGAGCCATGACGGAGCTGTACATTTGTTACCTGCATTGCCCGATGCATGGCATACCGGTGAGGTCAAGGGATTGCGCGCCCGTGGCGGTTTTGTAGTGGATATGAAATGGAGTGACGGAAAACTGGAGAAAGCGGTAATCCGCTCTACTGTCGGCGGGGTACTCAGAGTGCGTTCCTATACTCCGCTCAAGGGTCTGAAGCCTGCTACTGGTGATTGTCCCAATGCCCTCTATGCTCCCGCACGTGTCAAGCAGCCATTGGTATCGGGAGAATTCAAGGGAAATCCTGCAGCCGTGCAGTCTCTCCCAAAGGTGTATGAATATGATATAGACACCAAGAAAGGTGGTACCTATACCATCAGGTAAATGCTAAAAACACGCCTGTATCTTTGTTGATTAGCAGAGATACAGGCGTACTTTCAATACTGTACTTGAAACGTGCTTCCTATTGCTGTCATTTATTAGGAACAATAGGAATACTTTCCAAATTAGGCTTTGGTATCAGCTTCCAATATTTGTCTGATGCCCTGTTCACGATGCTCGATATGTACCTCAATGCCGAACTTTTGGTGCAGATGCTCTGCCAGATGCTGGGCACTGTAAACGCTGCGGTGCTGACCTCCCGTGCAGCCGAAACAGAACATCAGTGAGGTGAAGCCGCGCTGAATATATCGGCGCACGTGGGCATCTGCCAGTTTATATATACTGTCCAGAAAAGTGAGAATCTCACCATCGTCTTCCAGAAAGCGTATCACGGGTTCATCCAGTCCTGTGAGTTGCTTGTAGGGCTCATAGCGACCGGGGTTGTGGGTACTTCTGCAGTCAAACACATAGCCTCCGCCGTTGCCGCTTTCGTCTTCAGGAATGCCTTTTCGGAAAGAGAAACTGAACACCTTTACTACCAATGGTCCCTTGCCGTCATATTTGGAGAAGGTGGCAGGACCATCTTGAGGATGTGCCTGATATACATTGCTGTCGGTGGTCTTGTAGCCGTCTGAGCGGTTCTGTGCCGGTTGTTCTATCTGTGCAAACTGCGGCAGTTCGGTGAGCCGTTGCAGCATCTCCATCATGTAGGGATAGGGGAAGCAGTTGAGCTTCAGCAGTTCGCGCAGGTTCTGGATGGCTGGCGGTATGGATTGGATAAAATGCTTTTTCTGCTCAAAGTAGCCTCTGAAACCATAAGCACCCAGTACCTGCAGGGTGCGGAACAGCACGAATTGGCTGAGCCTATCTACAAAGTGGCGTACCGAAGGCACTTCGGTATAGTTTTTCAGTGCTTCATAGTATTCCAATACCAGTTCCCTGCGCAACTTGTTGGGATATTTGGCTGAGGCTTGCCACAGGAAGGATGCAACATCGTAGTAGAACGGGCCTTTCCGCCCGCCCTGAAAGTCGATGAAATAGGGATTGCCCTTGGCATCAAGCATCACGTTGCGTGCCTGGAAGTCTCGATACAGGAAAGCATTGCTGTTTTCTGAAGTCAGTTCTTTGGCAAAAAGATGGAAGTTAGCTTCCAGTTTCAGTTCATGGAAATCCAGTTCGGTAGCTTTCAGAAAACAGTATTTGAAATAGTTGAGATCGAACAGAACGCTGTTCCTGTCAAACTCCGGCTGGGGATAGCATTGGCTGAAATCCAGACCTTCTGCACCTCGAATCTGCATATTGGGAAGTTGGCGTATGGTGTTGACCAGCAATTTCTTTTCCTGCACGTTGTAGCGGCCGCCAGCCTCTCGTCCACCGTGGAGTGCCCCGAAAAGGGAGGTCGCTCCAAGGTCGGTCTGCAGATAACGCAGTTCATCGTTGCTAACTGCTAATATCTGTGGAACAGGCAACTGTTTCGAAGTGAAATGCCTGCTCAGATATACAAAGGCATGGTTCTCGTCTCTGCTGGTTCCTATTACACCGATCATGCTACTGCCGTCTGCAGCCCACAAACGGTAGTAGGCGCGGTTGCTGCCTGCTCCCTCCAGTTGCTGCATGTTGGCTGGGGTATTGCCCGTGTATTCTTGGTAGAGTCTAAGAAGTTGTTGCATGGATGATATCTGGAATGACTTGTCTTGAACGTAAGTTTTTACATTCTATATGGTTATTCTGTTTGTAAGGTAACAGCCATCAATCCGACTACCACGTCGTTGGAAAGGGTGCGTAGGGTGATGGATTTCAGTGCTTTGTCTTTCTGTAGCGGCATTCGGAGTATCTGTGCGGCACCTCCTGGGATTGGACGTCCATATACTCCCTGAATGTTTAGGGCAGTGCCAAGGTCTCTCCCGGTAAGCAGCGAGGGATTAGTGCCGGCATCTGGGGTAGGTGCGGCTATGTTCAGACACACGCGCATGGGGCGGGGAGAGGCTGTGCGGAATGCCTTACCGTCGATGAAATAGTCTTGCTCTATAGGGCACCAGTTGTCGGGGTTCACCAATGACAGTGTGGTGGTGCTGCCGTCTTTATAGGTAATGGTGACAATGGCATTGGCTATCCTGCTCTGCATGTGATTGGTACTGCCAGCCATCAGCAGACAGGCATAGCGGGCTTTCCCTTTGAGAGGTAGGGTGATACTGTCAGGATAGTTGTCCCATAGCGAGGTATATACAATGTTGTTGCCCTCTGCACGGGAGCGGAACGGGATATCTGCCACGCTGATTTGGTTGTTCTTGACCATAGAGCGGAACAGAGAGTCGTTGATTTCTGCCGTTAGGTCGGGATGACACCACTCTCCGATGCCCTGAGTAGGCAGTTGCAAGGTGGTGTAGGGAGGACGCGGTGTGAGGTATTGGTTGCGGTAGATGTCACTTACACTTGCATTCATGGCAGCGTCCATATTCACCGTCTTGAACTTCTTTTTGCCTGTACCGGTATCGTCAGAGGGCAGGGAGGTGCCCATGTCGTTCTCTGTTGCGGCAGCGGCTTGAGTGAGAGGTATCATGGGAAGCACGGATTTTTGAGGCATGTCCTCCACTACGATAGTCTGGGTGTGGTCGGCATTTCCTTCATAGGTGCGGAATATTCCCTGGCCCACGTGTCTTTTGACTACTATTTTTAAAGGCTGAGCAAAGCTTTGTGTTATTTCGTAGATGTGCTTTCCGCCCTTTTTCTTATAGGTATAACTCAGATAGGGAGTGGTGACCGAAGCACTGTCCCATGAAGAGGGGAAGCCCGGACGGATGATACACTCGCCATAAAGCGCATTGGGTACGATGCCGAACAGCCCTTGCAGCAGTGTGCGTGCCGATATGCCGATGCAGTCACCGAAGTCACGGTAGCACTCACCTCTGGCTGCGTCATAGTAGGATATTTGGCCAAAGTTGCCGGGACTGGCACCATAATACATCTGGTCCATGATGTTGCCCATCATCAGCCGATAGCCCTCTTCGGCTCTTCCGGCTTCGAAATAAGCCAGTGCGGTGTGCATCACCTCTGCCGCTGCCACGTTGTTGATACTCCATGAATAGGGAAGCCAGTCGGAGGTGGCGATGGTCTGAAACCCGCTTTCCTCTACATCTATATGAGGAATGTGGCTGGTCACATAGTTGGTGGCTTGGTATGCCTGTTGTGAGGAGCAGGCACCGCAGTCAACGGGGGTGTATATCGACCATAGGGCTGCGCTTTCGTGTACCCGTTTCAGTCCCATCAGGTCCTGGTATTCCGCCCAGTGCCCTTTGTCTTCTATCCACAGTCGTTTGTTCATTGCGTCTAAAATGGCATCCGCTTCTCGTTGGTACGGGGTACCGTCTTCGCCAATCAGCTGGGCAATGCGTGCCACTAATTTGTTTGCCCTATAGTTGTATGCCGATGAGTGCGTCACAGCACCGCCACTGTAGTAAAGGGCATCGCTTGCCCAGATACAACAGTAGGCGTCGTACAGATGGTCGTTGTCGGGGTCGAAGTTGCGTTTCTCCCATGCCAGATGATTGGTTAGCAGAGGCCACATCTTGCGCATATATGCCGTGTCGGCGTTGTAGCAGAAATGCCAAAGCAGTTCGTCAATATAGTTCAGGTTCATGTCGTAGTGGTGCATCTGGTCGTTGCGCTCCGGGTTTCTGCAAATGTATCCGTTGCTATACATCTGTGTACCCCATTTCTTTTCGGCGCGTGCCAGATGCATCTTGGGGTCGTTGTTGGGGTGGGGCAGGATGGCGGGAACGTCTGTCACCTGACTTTTGGCATAGGCATCGAAATGGGAGCGGGAGCGGTCGTTCCATCCCAGTACATCTCCCAAATAGCCGGCGCGCCATCCGGCAAGAGGCATGCGCCATCCTATACAGCCGTGCAACCATGTCTTGCCGTCCCAATCTCCGTCGGCTGCAAATGAGAGGGCACTGCCCAATGTGTTGATATGGGGGTCGGGTGTACTGAATACGATGCGGTTGGTGAGTCCTGCATTATAATCCTGTGCCTCTCTGCACAGAGCTTCCGCTTCTTGGTAACTGACGCTTACTGCCTCATTGTTCCTTACAACCACGTAGCAGTCACCTTTTGATGTGCCGTTGATGGCAGGTGTCTCCACCAGTCCTTCATCGCCGGTGGCTGGTTCAAAGATGCCCGCAGGATCTGCTCCGATGTCACCGTTACGCCTAATCTTCTTACCTGCGATATTGCAGATGCGTGTTGTCAAAACGAAATCTCCGGCAGGCTCGCTGGGTTTTCCTGTAGTCAGGTCAATCCATCTGAATGCAAACAAAGCCCCCTCTTCATAGGGTAAGGCGATGGCTCCGATGCTCAGGAGTCCTTTGCCCATATTGGACCACCGCTTGTCGCGCAACAGGTATTGGCGGGTACCTTTGTGGTAGATTGCTTCGCAGGTATCTGTCTGTTCCAGTGGTACCCCGTTTAGCGTAAAGCGCAGGCTTCTGTGCTTCCCTTTTTTGAATAGTGCGAAGATGGGACGGTCGCTTGTTTCCAGACGGAAGTCAGAGTGACTGCCATAAAGGGCGCGTGTAAAACGGTTCTCACCGTTGATGCAGTAGAAACCTAAGGGAGTGGGAGTGTATTGAAGTGTACGTTTCACTCCCCTCTTATCTTCATTGTTTGATTTTGATTCGATGAAATCACCAATTGTTTTTTGTGCGGCGGCCGACAATGACACCATGACAGCAAGTGTCATTACTGCGCGTCGTAGGGAATGGGTAAGATGGCTCATGACAGATGTTTTAGTTTTCTTCTGCATGCAAAGATAGTGCAATTGTACGTAAAAACATCATACTTGTCTTAATGTTTTGTCGAGTACAGCCCAACTTTCCAAAAGATATGAACGACACCTCTTATATACTATTGATAATGGGGGATTGTATATTTGACAGAATGGCTATCCAGATTCTACCAGGATGACTGTTATAACATCTCAAGAAATACGTGTCCGTTTTTCGTTCACCACTGTTGAACGGTCGTTCAGCAGTGGTGAACGACCGTCTAACGTCGGTGAACGATCGTCCAGCGACGCTGAACGAAAAACGAATACCGTATCATTGTACAATTACACTGCCCTTCGTGCAATTTTCCAAATAGTAATCCTTGTCACTTCATGACAGCCAAACAAGTTTACAATGAAGTTCCTATATTCTTCAGTTCGTCATTTGCACTTCCAATACCTGTAATTCATCGAACTCACGTTAATATATAAACAAAAGCCGGTTGTCTCCCGACAGCCGGCTCCTTAAAAACAAACTACTTAAAAACTAATCTACTAAAACAAATCAAAAAAATACTGGTTTGAACGAGTATCCGCTGATAACTCATCTTTTTATCGTTATACGGCATCAATCGCTGATGCCTTGTATATCTGTAAGTTAGAAAATGGGTTAAATCATACTTTTTGTATTGCAAAGTTAGATGTTTTGGATATGCCGACAAAGATTTTTGCTTTGAAAATTGTTAAAAAGCACTCAAAAACAACAGCGATGCCAAAGAATTCTTTGGCATCGCTGCATATTGTTATGTGCAGTTTGCAAAATAATAGACTACATCATGCCGCCCATTCCGGGAGCACCTCCCATAGGCATGGCGGGCTTTTCCTCCGGTTTGTCTACGATGAGACATTCAGTGGTGAGGAACAGACCTGCGATAGATGCGGCATTCTCCAGAGCCACACGTGCCACCTTGGCGGGGTCGATAACACCTGCCTTGCGCATGTCTTCAAAGGTGTCAGTACGTGCGTTGTAACCGAAATCGCCTTCACCTTCGCGCACTTTCTGTACCACTACGGCACCCTCGCCACCTGCGTTGGTCACAATCTGGCGGAGCGGTTCTTCGATGGCGCGTACCACGATGTTGATACCTGTCTGTTCGTCTGCATTGCAGCCCTTCACGTCTTTCAGTGCAGAGAGGGCGCGGATGTAGGTGGTTCCACCACCTGCCACAACACCTTCTTCGATGGCGGCGCGGGTAGCACACAGGGCATCATCCACACGGTCTTTCTTCTCTTTCATCTCAACCTCGCTGTTGGCACCTACATAGAGTACTGCTACACCACCCGACATCTTTGCCAAGCGCTCCTGCAACTTCTCTTTGTCGTAAGAACTGGTGGTATTGGCAATCTCATTCTTGATCTGAGCCACACGGTCAGCAATCTGCTGCTTTTCTCCTGCGCCATTGACGATGGTGGTGTTGTCCTTGGTTACGGTCACCTTGTCGCAGGTTCCGAGCATATCAAGAGTGGCTTGTTCCAGTTTGAGACCTTTCTCTTCGCTGATGACGATACCTCCGGTAAGTACTGCGATATCCTCAAGCATTGCCTTGCGACGATCGCCGAAACCGGGTGCCTTCACAGCGCAGATTTTCAATCCGCCTCTCAGACGGTTGACAACCAGTGTGGTGAGTGCTTCAGAATCTACATCCTCAGCGATTACCAGCAAGGGACGACCGCTCTCGGCAGCAGGCTGCAGAATAGGCAGGAAATCTTTGATATTGCTGATTTTCTTGTCGTAAAGCAGGATGTAGGGGTTGTCCATCACGCACTCCATCTTGTCAGCATCAGTCATGAAATAGCCGCTCAGATAGCCACGGTCGAACTGCATACCCTCCACCACGTTGATGTAGGTGTCACGGCTCTTGCTCTCCTCGATGGTGATCACACCGTCCTTGCTCACCTTGCGCATGGCGTCAGCGATGAGTTTTCCTATTTCAGGGTCGTTATTGGCAGAAACGGTAGCCACCTGCTCAATCTTGTCGTAGTTGTCATCCACTTTCTCTGCGACGTTCTTGATATAGCCTACCACAGTGTCAACAGCCTTGTCGATGCCACGTTTCAAGTCCATGGGGTTGGCACCTGCGGTCACGTTTTTCAGACCTACATTCACGATGCTCTGTGCCAGGATAGTAGCGGTAGTTGTTCCGTCACCGGCATCATCGCCTGTCTTGCTTGCCACGCTCTTTACCAGTTGCGCTCCGGTGTTCTCAAAGTGGTCTTCCAACTCTATTTCCTTAGCGACGGTAACACCGTCCTTGGTAATCTGGGGAGCACCGAATTTCTTCTCGATGATCACGTTTCTTCCCTTGGGACCCAGGGTTACTTTCACTGCATCTGCCAGCTGATCCACTCCTTTCTTCAGGAGGTCACGGGCATCCATGTTGAATTTTATCTCTTTAGCCATAGTCGTTTACTTGTTTAAATGGTTGTTCTTTCTGCTTATTTCTCTATAATGGCGAGTACGTCACTTTGGCGCATCATCAGGTATTTGGTACCTTCATATTCCAGTTCTGTGCCTGAATATTTGCCGTAGAGCACTTCGTCGCCGGCTTTCAGTATCATTTCTTCGTCTTTGGTGCCTTTTCCGGCTGCCACGATGGTGCCATGCAGTGGCTTTTCTTTTGCGGTGTCAGGGATGATGATTCCTCCAACTTTCTCTTCTGCAGGTGCGGGCAATACCAGCACTCTGTCTGCTAATGGTTTGATA
>CALZXH010000011.1 GCA_945830055.1 uncultured Prevotella sp. | reverse complement strand
TTCTTCCTTTTATAGCAGTCTTTGAAGTTGCAGAGGCCGCAGGTGTATTCCAGCTTGCGCACCTGCGGACCCACACCGATGATGCCGCTGACCGACTTGACTGGCTGCATCAGACTGGAGGGGGTGAGACTGACACCACAGGGGGTGGGAGTGCCGAAAAGGGGGAAAAGAAGTTGCTGCTGAGACACATCCCAACCGCAATAGCCGGGCGAGAAACGGTTGGTGTGACGCCATCCGTAGGGCGATATTTCCTGTTGCAGGCGCTCTTCCATGCAGTCGGCCGCCTTCTCGGCAATCACACTGCCTATGGCATCGGCAATGAATACCTTCACCATGTCGCCCTGTTGCTTCAGCTGGTGCTGGAAATTCTCGTACTCACTGCCTGCCGTGGCCACGAAAAGGGCGTAGGCACCGGTGCCGCGCAACTGGTTTCCGATGATGCGACCTATGGAAAAGTCCTTGCCCATCAACTGAAGTGTGTGAGAGGAGAGCGTGTGTGTGCCCTTGGAAATGAAGAAACAGAAGCGCGCACGGAGGAAAAGACGAATCTGCTGCACCAATGCCTTCACCTCGGCCTGCACGTCGTCGCCGGGCAACTGGTCGCCATAGCCCATCTGTTGGTATATCTCAGACAGACCGATGCCCAGTTGGTCGTAGTGCAGCGTGGATTGATACATGTGCTATAAGGGGCAGAGGAGAGCGGTTATGCGTGAAATCTTCTGTTGCCCTCTTCCACTGCATGGAAGAAAGCATCGATGTTCTGCAGGGGAGAATGTGGCGGAGTGTCGCAACCACTGGATATCACGAAGTTGGGATAGTGCTTCATGCGCTCCATCAGTTGCAGCGTGGCCTGCTCCATCTGCTGCGGAGTGGCATCCTTGAAAAGAGCCACGGGGTCGAGATTGCCCATGACAAGGGCATTGGCAGGCACATCACGGGCCACCTGAAGCATGTCGCACTTGTTGCCAAAGTGGTAGGCGGCGGCTCCTGTTGCCACCATGGCACGGGTGCAATGGCCGGTGTTTCCGCAGTTGTGGAGCACCACGGTGAACCAATCATCCTGCAAGGCATCCACAATACGCTTCACATATACGGAAGAGAAGGCATGACAATCGTCGTTGGAAAGCAGTCCGGCGGCAGGCTCTGCCATCACCACTCCGTTGACACCCGTCTGCTTCAGGGCGTCACAATATTTCAGGATAAACCTTGTACACTTGTCTAATAGCTGATGGGCGGCGGCAGGGTTTTCGTAGATAAGCATCATGATGGCCGACATATCGTAGAGTCTGCCAGCCAAAGAGAAAGGACCGATGCAGCCACCCAGCACCGGTTTGCCAGTGATATTGCGGGCGGCCAGCAGGTTGGCCTTGAGATAAGCAGGCACACGACCCTGGTGAAGCGAGGGCACCCTGAGCTCGTTGATATCGTGAGGAGTGGAGAGCAGATGGCCCATCACGGCAGGCACGGCATCGGGCTCAAAGGCTATCTCTGCCCCAAAAGCCTCGGCCTCTACCGTGAGATCCATAATCACGGTGGCGGCAGCGGTGGGATAGGCATCGGCCAATGCCTTGATGCACTTGTAGTGCGCATCGCCGTCAGACACAGCGTCAATTACCCTGCATCCGGTCATGTCAATACCAGGATGGGTCATAATGGGAATGGCAGCCACCCGTCCTCCGTTCATCAGGTCGGCAGCCCATTGTTTCATATTGGTTCTCATAGTCCTTGCTTACGTTGCATACGCATTTTTTTCCAGCGCTCCTTCGCCAGTTTCTGCATATCGATTACCTCATCATTTTCGTCTACAATCTCGACACCCAGCATGGTTTCTATCACATCCTCCATGGTCACGATACCTCTCATACAACCGTATTCGTCAGTAATCACCGAAATATGTTCCTTCTTGTCGAGCATCTGTTCCCATATATCCGATACGGGGGTATCTTCCATGAACGAGAGGATGGGGCGTATGATATCAGCCAAACGTACATAGAACTTGTCCTCAGCCAGCTTCTCAAGCACTTCGGCACGCAGGATGTAGCCCGTAATATAATCCTTGTTGTCCTTATACACTGGGATGCGCGAGTAAGTGAGTTCGCTGTCGGTATCAATCTCTTTCAGCGTCTTGCTCTCGGGAGCGGATTCCACCACCAGATTTGGCGTCATTATCTCTTCCGCCTTGACATTTACCAGTTTGATGAAGTTCTGTATAATCTTGTTTTCCTTAGGTTCGAACACGCCCTCCTCGGCACCTACAGTTACCATCGCCGACACTTCTTCCCTGCTTACCGACACTTGCTGTCCCTTGGGAGAGAAGATACGGGTGATAAGTTCCGAGAGCAACACCAAAGGATAGGTTATCCATATCAGCACTCGGATGATCTTGGCAGCTGGGATGGCAAGGGAACGCCAATAGGAAGCACCAATGGTTTTGGGAATGATCTCACTTACCACCAGAATGAGCAACGTGAGGATGGCGGATATCACGCCGAAATACTCTGCACCGAACACCTTGGCAGACTCTGAGCCCACGCCGGCAGCACCGATAGTGTGGGCAATGGTGTTGAGCGACAGGATGGCTGCCACTGGTCTGTCCACATTGTTCTTGTAGTCGTGCAACAGCGCGCCCGTCTTGTGCCCTTGTTCCTCAAGCATGGTAGAGTAAGAGATGGGGGTGGAAAGCAATACAGCCTCCAGAATGGAACATAAAAAAGAGATGCCTAAGGCACCGAAAAGATATATTAAAATGAGAGCCATATTTGACTTATGCAGCAATGTTTTTGCAAAGTTACGCAAAATAATATGACACTAAGGCGGTTGCATCATTCTATTAACATTTATTCAACATTCGAGTATGTGTATCTACTTCTGTCACGGCATTGTTTCCTCTTTGTCACAGAAAAGCAACATAGCAGGCAGGATGATTGTTCCAATACGACAGACTACTCTTCGGAAAGGAGATTCCAGCCGTATCTGCAGAACTGTTCTCAGATAAAGGAGAACTAAAAAAATAAAAAAAAGGGAATAAATAGAAGACTACACCTATTTTTGTTGTATCTTTGCAAAAGATAGTATTTAAACAAACGAAGAAAAATCATGAAGACAAATTATGAAATCCGCTATGCATCTCATCCCGAAGATGCCAAGAGTTACGACACCACCCGCATCCGCCGCGACTTCTTGATAGAAAAGGTATTTGCCGTTGATGAGGTTAACATGGTATATTCCATGTACGACCGTATGGTGGTAGGTGGAGCCATGCCCGTAAACGAGGAACTGAAGCTGGAGGCCATCGACCCTCTGAAAGCTCCCTATTTCACCACACGCCGCGAAATCGGCATCTTCAACGTGGGTCAGGGAGAAGGCATCGTAAAAGTGGGCGATGAGACCTTTACACTTGGCTTCAAAGAGGCTCTGTACATCGGTAGCGGCGACCGCGACGTGACCTTCGCCTCGAAAGAGGCAGCCTGCCCTGCAAAATTCTATTTCAACTCATGCACCGCACACACTTCCTATCCCTGCAAGAAAGTGACCAAGGCTGATGCCGTGGTGGCACACATGGGTTCTTTGGAGACGAGCAACGAGCGCGACATCAACAAGATGATCGTAAATCAAGTACTGCCTACCTGCCAGCTGCAGATGGGTATGACCGAACTCGCCACCGGTAGTGTATGGAACACCATGCCTGCCCACGTACATAGCCGCCGTATGGAGGCATACTTCTATTTTGAAGTGCCCGAAGAGCAGGCCGTATGCCACTTCATGGGCGAAGTGAACGAGACACGCCACATCTGGATGAAAGGCGATCAGGCAGTGCTCTCTCCCGAATGGAGCATCCACAGCGCCGCTGCCACACACAACTATACCTTTATCTGGGGTATGGGTGGCGAGAATCTTGACTACGGCGATCAGGATTTCTCCAAGATTACCGACCTGAAATAAGCAACAAACAATATAAAGTAACAAATCATTTATTTTTACTGACATGAAAAGTCTATTTTCATTAGAGGGTAAGAACGCCTGGATTACCGGTGCATCTTATGGTATTGGTTTCAATATTGCAAAGGCTTTTGTAGAGGCCGGCATCAAGACCATCATCTTCAACGATATCAACGAAGCTGCATTGGAGCGCGGACTGGCCAATTACAAGGAAGCTGGCATCGAAAACGTGAAAGGCTATGTGTGTGATGTAACCAACGAAGACGCCGTTAAGGCACTTGTAGAGAAGATTCACCAGGAAGTGGGACAGATTGATATTCTAGTGAACAATGCAGGCATCATCAAGCGCATCCCCATGCACGAGATGAAACGCGCCGAATTCCAGCAGGTAATCGACATTGACCTGGTGGGCCCGTTCATCTGCGCAAGTGCCGTTATCCCCGAAATGATGGAACGCAAAGAGGGCAAGATTATCAACATCTGCTCTATGATGAGCGAACTGGGACGTGAAACCGTATCTGCTTACGCTGCTGCCAAGGGCGGTCTGAAGATGCTCACCCGCAACATCTGCTCAGAATACGGAGAATACAACATCCAGTGCAACGGCATTGGCCCGGGCTATATCGCCACTCCCCAGACTGCTCCTCTGCGCGAGCGTCAGGCTGACGGAAGCCGCCATCCCTTTGACTCGTTCATCTGCGCCAAGACTCCTGCCGGCCGCTGGCTCGACCCCTCTGAACTGGGTGGACCTGCTGTATTCTTGGCATCACATGCATCAGATGCAGTCAACGGTCATGTGCTCTATGTTGATGGCGGTATCCTGGCATACATCGGCAAGCAGCCCCAATAATACAAGCACCACAAGACCTCATAAAAGTGGAATCCCAATCATTCCACCTATACCAAAGAACGGAGTGAAGCATTTCTTCACTCCGTTCTTTGGTATTTGATGCAGACTGGTTCCAAATGGATATCAGACAAGTCTTCTCATTAATGTCCGTTGAAGAACACATAGAGCGACACCATGACAATGGCAAGAAGCACCCATGCCACCACTACACCACGAGACGGACGCTCTGTGAGTTTGATGATAGCCGGAGACTCTGTCGCCCGCTTGTTATATAGACTCACCACCACCATGGAAACAATCAAGATCACGAAGATATAGAACGAAAGTAGCATAAAGTGCACCATCTCGGTGGCTCCTGGGATAATCCACAGATACAGGATTCCTGTACAAATACTGAAGATAGTACCGAAGGTGAGCGTCATGTTGGCAGCCAGCGTGGTACAGCGCTTCCAAAATACGCCCATCACAAACACGGCTGCCATGGGAGGTGCAATGAAACTAAGTACCGACTGGAACACATTGAACAGGTTCATACCTTTGATATTATCCACCGCCACAGTGATGACTATAGACACAAGGGCACCCACTACGGTGACTACCCTACCGGTGCGCGCTATCTCCTTTTCAGAGGCATTGGGACGGACGTTTTTCACATAAATATCCATAGTATATACTGTGCTCAGCGCATTGAGGGCAGACCCGATAGTACTGATGAGAGCCGCCGTAAGTACCGCCAGCACCAAACCTACCATACCCACGGGGAAGAGATGCGACACCAGGGTCATATAGGCATTGTCAGCCTCAATAACCATACTGCCGAAGAAGCCTGTCTTGACAAGTGCAAAACAGATAATGCCAGGCATGATATAGATGGCAACATCAAGAATCTTCAGCCACCCAGTGAAGTTTGCGCCACGTTGTCCTTCACGCAGGTCACGAGCAGCAAGTACGGGCTGCACCATTGACTGATCAGTACACCAGAACCACAAGCCAGAAATAGGATAGCCCAGAAGGATGGGCAGCCAAGGAAAATCCTTGTCGGTAAGCGGTTGGAACAGGTTCCAGTAGTTTGACGGCACCACATTGCCGTCGGCAAGTACCGCAATACCTCCGCCAAAAGAGTCGCCTCCCAAACGGTAGATGCCCACCACAGTAAGCGTGGCAGAAACAAGTATCAGCAACACCATCTGATAGACATTGGTATAAGCCACTGCCTTCAATCCGCCCAACATGGTAAAGAAGGCAGAGATAGCAAGCAACAGGAATGCCGACATCCACATGGGAATGCCAAACACCTGACGGATGATGATGCCGCCGGCAAAGAGGGTAAGTGCCAGCCATGATATGAGTACAGTGACTATAGTATACCACGCCAGCATGTTTCGGGTGGACTGGCCGAAACGCAAGCCCATGAACTCTGGCAACGTATGCACCTTGCTGCCCAAATAACGCGGAGCAAACACAAAAGCCAACAGGGCGATGAAAATAAACGCATACCAGGCATAATTACCTGAAACAATACCAGTGGCAAAGCCTGCACTGGCACTGGCTATCAGCATAGATGGCCCCACATTGGTTCCCCACATAGAGAAGCCTATGTGATGCCACCGCAGCGAACGTGCTGCCAAAAACTTACTACTTCCCTCCTTGCTTTTGCTACTGGCCCATACACCGATGATGAGCAACACCACGAAATAGCCAATGAGGATGACCCAGTCCAATGACTGTAAAGATTGTGCATTCATATGATTCAAAAGGTTATGTTATAGATTCTCAGGGCAGGAAGCACAAGGATTTCCTGCCCCTCTTTTCATTCTTTTCCCATCAGGCGCTTTGCTACTGCCACAGCAGAATTGGCATTATCACTGTACCCGTCGGCACCAATTTCATCGGCATAGTCCTGTGTCACAGGAGCTCCTCCCACCATCACTTTCACCTGCCTGCGAATGCCTGATGCTTCCAATGCCTGTATCACCTCGCGCATGTAGGTCATGGTGGTGGTGAGCAGCGCACTCATGCAGAGGATATCTGCATTGTTGTCTTTCAGCGCTTTGACAAAGGTATCGCTGTCCACATCAATACCGATATTAATGACCTCAAAGCCACAACCTTCGAGCATAGAAGCCACCAGGTTCTTGCCGATATCATGCAAATCGCCTTTTACTGTACCTATCACCACCTTACCGATAGTGGCGGCGGCTCCGCCTGCCAGCAGCGGTTTCAAGAGTTCCAGGGCAGCCTTCATCGCCCTGCCTGCCATCAGGAGCTGGGGCACAAAAGCCTCACCGTTCTGGAAGCGCAAGCCTACCTGCGACATGGCTCTTATCATCTCTCCATTGATGATGTCCTGCGGAACCATACCCTCCTGTATTGCCTCTTGGGTGGCTTGGGCGGCATCTTCTGACTTTCCGTTAAGGATAGCTTGGTATATGCGCTCGCGAATGACCGATGTATTTCCTGTTTCTACTGCCGGTTTACAGCAGTCACAGGGTTCTCCATGAGGTTCATGACGGTGGGATTCCGTCTCTTTCTTTGTTTGGGAGACCTCATCCGGATGTACCTCCACCGTGGTGGTCTGCACCATTGCATGGGGTGTAAACAGACATCCCGGAAGCGGCTCCACCAAGCGAGCCAGCGCAGCTATATGCGCATCAGTAGTGCCACAACAGCCACCCACAATATCCACCAAATGGTGTTGTGCCACATTCCAAACTACCCGTTGCAAATCTTCGGGATGCATGGCGTACTGACCGTTGCGGTCAGGCATACCGGCATTGGGATACAGACTGATAAGATATGGTGTTTGGCTTCCCAAACGTTGCAGCAGAGGTAGTACTTGCGGCACGTCTCCACAGCAGTTGATTCCCACCGAAAGGATGTCACTGCCTCCCACTTCGGTCACAAACTGCTCTATATCCTGTCCCAGCATATTTCGTCCGCTGCCGTTGGGCACACTGAAACTGAGCATAATGGGCACTTCCCTTCCCACTTTCGCCATTGCCTCACGGGCGGCCTCAACAGCAGCTTTGGCATTGAGGGTATCAAAGATGGTCTCTATCAGCAAGGCATCCACCCCGCCCTGTATCAACGACTCAGCCTGTTCAAGGTATGCCTGTCTGAGTACGTCATAACCAAACGTATCCCATCCGGGTTGGGTATTGTCAGACGAGATAGAGCAAGTTTTGCCCGTGGGACCCATAGAGCCCACCACAAAGCGTGGTTTCGATGCGTCTTTTGCCGTATATTCGTCTGCCACCTTACGAGCTATCTCACAGGCAGCCTTGTTGACTGCCGCACAATGGTCGTTCAGCAGGAAGTCTCTCATCGAAATGCGCTGGGCATTGAAGGTATTGGTCTCGATGATATCTGCTCCAGCCTCCAAGTACTTGCGGTGGATGTTCTCCACTACATCAGGTCTGGTGATGCAGAGCAGGTCGTTGCATCCTTGGAGGTTGACAGGATGCGAGGCAAACATTGTACCTCGGAAATCCTCCTCCTGCAGATGACAGGCCTGTATCATGGTACCCATGGCACCGTCAAGTACCAACATACGCTGCCGTGCCTGTTGCGCTATCTTACTCTTCCGAGCATCAGCAACGGTCTCGGTGACCTGTGTTGTGGCTGTCTGTTCATTATTTGCGACAGACTCCTCAGCGTACTTTCGCTCTACATTATTTATAATGCGCTGCACCTCCCTGTCAACTTCCCTGTCAGTGGCGGTATAGGGCGATCGCTGGAATTCCTCTACGATGCGCATGGCCTGCTCAACCTCTTCCTCATTATGGAAGTCCATCTCCAGATGTACACCGTCTCCTCCGATATTGTCGAGCAAGGGGCGCAGTTCATCCAATGTCACCCAACAAGCCATGATGCTCTTTCCTGCATCCAGAATTCTGCGGTACAGGTCGTACCACTTGGGAGAGCCTCCCTGCGGTTCACCCACACCAGGTGTCCACTGTACGGCATTAAGTTCCTCTATCTCAAGCAAGGCGGGCAGATGATGCAGTGCACCTACCCCATCAAGATGATACAAGGTGTAGTCAATCTTCTGGCACTGTTGACGGATGAAAGGTTGCACAAAACGGCGGTAGTCTTCCACACTGATCATGGTAGAGATATCGCTCTGCAGTTTGGTCATCTTGCCTGGCGCCCACGAAGAGAAGTAGCAGAATGCCATCTCATCGCCCTCACGGATAATGTCATACAGCTCATCGAACACCTTGAAATAGATGTCGTTGATTTGTTGCATCTGATGTTCCAGTACATCAGGCTGCATCACGGTATCAAGCAAAACCTTGTCGGTACCTTTCATGGCAGCAAGCACATCCATACCCTCCATCAGGTCGGGCATGCCTACATAGTAGTGTCCCTTTGCCTTCTGCTTGCAAGCCTGCAGCAGTTGCTTGTGCAGCAGGTAGTTGGGATTGTCAGGACTGAACACTATGTCGTCCGAATAATCCGGATTGGGATGAATCCATATCGTGTCTTCTCCACCTTCCAGCACACCGCCCAATATGGCAGCAAGCGATCCGGGACCCAGCTGCGTATTTGCTACAGGCAACATATCAGCCATCAGACTGCTGTGTGCTACATACCAGTCCAGATACTCGGCACGCCACTGCACATCAAACCATTTCTGTCTCAGACTCTCGGGTGCCGGCGGCATAGGGATATCAGCATGAGGCTTCACCCCTTCCTGAAAATGCTCCCACATATTGAGTACAATGCCCTTATGATTCCACCAATTGATATAATGCTGCTTGGTTTCCTCCAAATTCTTTTTCCACATCATAATACTATTCCCTTGAATTGTTCGTCAATAATCATTTGCTGTACCTTGCCCATGTCCATCTGGTCAGTACACTCCACATGTTCAGGATAAACGGGAATCACAGCTCCCTGACGCACGAATACAGGCATCTGCTCCAATGGCACCTCTACGTCACGCAGCCATTGTTCACCGTGATATCTCTCACCGGTAAACAGATGTGTCCACTCCCCTTCAGGCAGGTAGATGTCACGACGGTTTTCACTGTTCATCACTGGTGCCACCAAAAAGTCATCGCCAAAGTAGTATTCATCATCAATGTGCCAGCACAGGCGGTTATCAGGATGATGGAAGATAAGTGCCTGCACCAGGGTACTGCCGCTTTGTGTGGCTTTCTCGCTCTGCTTCACGATATAAGGAATCAGCCGGTAGCGCAGGTTCCACCACTTCTTCACAATAGGCGCAATGGCTGGATAATGCCATGGTTCACGCCTGCTGGTTCCATGATAGCGGATGTGTGACGAGAAGACACCGAACTGTGTCCAGCGCACATAAACATCATCCCGAACACAGGTATTCATGAAATTGGGCAGACTGTGGAAGCCAGGAACATCATGACTCCAGAAAGCAAAGCCCGACAAACCGAAATGGAGACCGCCCTTGAGCGAACCTGCCATACCGTCCCACGAACTGCAAGAGTCGCCTCCCCAGTGGAGGGGATATCGCTGGCAACCGGCCCAAGCAGCTCTAGCCCAAACGATGCCGTCACCAGTCACCTCCTTGGTCACTTCATAAGCAGCCTTCTGATATAACAATGCATAAAGGTTGTTCAGCAGTTCGGGCTTCATGTTCTCATAAACGGCATCCATGTGTATATTCTCACCGAAGTCGGTCTTGATAGCTGCCACACCCATTTTCAACAGGTTTCTGAGCAGTCCCTTGTACCATTCTGTAGCTTTCTCACTGGTGAAGTCAATGGTACCCGCATAGTCGAGTGCGGAGAAATTGGAGCCGTCGCCAGCCTGCTGTCTGGTCAGGGTACAGATATACTTGTTCTCACGTGCTTCTGTAATCTGCTCCGCATCTTCCGCTACATAGGGCAACTGCCACAGGGTGACACGATAGCCATTGTCTTTCAGATGGCGGATAAATGCCTCCGGATCGGGGAAGCGTTCTTCATTGAACTTCCATTCACACAGCCAGTCGGTCTTGAACCATCCCGTGTCCAGATGAATCACATCGCAGGGATAATGTTCTTCGCGCATCCGTCTGCATATCTCCTCCACTTCGTCGGCACTGAAGTAGGTCATTCGACTCATCCACACGCCAAAACTCCAAAGCGGAGGCATGGAAGGATAACCCGTAAGGTCGCGGTATCCGCGCAATATCTCTTCAGGATGGTCGCCGCCAATCACAAAAGCATCTATCATGGCCTGACGCTCCATAAACTCCACCGAACGGGTGGAGAAACCCGCCAGCGACAGTTTGGCATGGGCACAGGTGTGGTAAAACACACCATACATCCTACTGGAAAGATAGAACGGAATATTCTTGTAGGTTCTGCGGTTATTCACTCCCTGTCCGTCCTGATTTTTCAGATAGAATGTCTGTCCGCTGAGGTCCATCTTAGCAAAGCGTTCTCCCGTACCGGCAAAGCACTCATCAGGCTTGCACTCGAAAGAAAGGGTGGCACGGTCAACAGTGTCACCTGTCTTACAATAGCCCAGAGGAAGGGCATCATAACGGGGTGGTGAGAAATGGTCATAGGCTGACAGCCTAACCTCACGTTTGCCATCGGGATAGAGGCGCAAATCGAAGGTCTCCTGGGGATCTGGCAACAGAGTACTCCAGCGGTGCAACGGCGGTTGCTGTATATTGATGAAAGCACGCATCACACCCTCATCGTCGGTGATACGCCATCCTTCTTCCACCTGTTTCACATGGAGTGGCATCTTCTTTACCCGTTCACTGTATTGCAACATCTCATCACTGTCTGTTAACAATGCATCAGCCGAACAGTCAAAGGCTGCAAACACCCTGATAATCTTGGGAGCATACTGGCGGATAATCAAAGTATAGATTTCACGCTCCACCGTGGTATCGGGAGCCATATCATTGGAGTTCTGCTGCTTCTGGAAGGGGATGGTCACCCATATATCACCCTTATTCTCCGTTACAGAAGTAGGTTGACAAGCCTTCCATAAAGACTCTTGCTTGGAAAGGTTCTCGTCAAAGTCAAGAAAGTCGAAAAGATAATAGTTTGTGGGTATCATTTGGTTTGTTTATTGTTAGTTATCTTTCACTATAAGATCAGGGCCAGGACAGTTGTAACCGTAACTGCCCTTCACCATCACATTGTCGCTTACGGTAAAGCCGTCAGTAGCTTCATCGAAATAGATGCAGAATGCCCTGTGGTTGGTGGCATAGGGTGCAGGATAGGGAGCCGAAATGGTATTGCGCTGTATTACCGAGCCAGGTTGATTAGAAAGAGTATAGATGCCCCCGGCATCGTACAGTTTACGGGCATAGTCGCTCACCACATTTCCCTCGATACGGTTGCACTGCATGCCGCATTTCAAGGCTGTCCATCCCCATCCCACGCAGATGCCGGAATAGTTGGTGTGCTCCACCTTATTGTTCAGTATGTCGGTGTTACTCACATAGCCCGCACTCACCGCGGCACAGCCCCAATCCTCGTTGGATGTGTCATGAATGGTGTTGCCCGCAATATGCAGGTAGGCACACAAGTCATCGCTTACTTGCGGGTGATAGGGGATATGGGTCTCGAAACCCTGTTCGCCAAAGTAGCCTGCCATCAAGGCTGTTCCGCCTATATCATCAAAAAGACAGCCCCACACACGGGCATGACGAACAGCATAGCGAAGATCAAGAGCTGTAGCACCAACATGTCTGAACACGCAGTTCTCGAACGTGATATCATGTGCAAAACAGGCATCCACAGCTGCCTCCGGACGGGCTATCCATGCTTGATTCTCCAATTGGGACTTATGGAATACGCCTGCCTGCGGCAGTTTGTAGGCATCCAAGAGGCGGAAACCACCCTGCAGGGTGACATGTCCTTCAAAGAGCGGACGCGTCCACGCTGCAAAGGCAAAAGAGATATTCTCGAAACGCAGATGACTTACAGGACGCTCCCGGCTGCCTGCCAACTGCACCAACTGCGACAGACAGGGCACCACTACCTCAGCCTGCTGCATTTTCTCTCCCTCCCGAGGATAGTAATATATGCGTCCGGAAGGCAAATCCTGATACCATTCGCCGGGTTCATCAAGCAATTCCAAGGCATTGGTCAGATAAAAGGCTGAATTGCCACGCTCACCATCTATCACCGGCTGGGGCCAAGGATGTGCAAACTCCAGTTCACTTTCCGGCTGATGAAACAATACACGGGTAGTACCGTTGCCCATATTCTGCATCTCCCTTACCCGCAACAAGGCTATTGCCCAACGCTGGTGTACCAGCATCTGCAGATGGGAAGCATGCGCTACAGGGAATGAGGGGGTAGGAATGGTTATCGTCTCATATTCCTTGTCTAAATCAATCATACGCTCCATGCGGTCACCCGAAAACTGTTTGGCACGCTCTGCCTTGCATCCGTTGACATACATCTGTGCAACAGGCACTACCTGATTAGCTTTCATAGGCGCTTCGCTCACCCAGACCTTGCCCCTTGCAGCCATGGGAATACGGTCATCGGCTGGTGCCGGCTGCCACCCGGTCACCTTCATGCCGCCACTGATAACGGGTACCTGTCCCTTAGCGGCACATATCACCGTAGGCGACTGCGGAGTGCCGCTGTCCTCAGGACGGATGAACACAGGCTTATAGAGCGAATAGGTACCTCCCTCCATCAGGATGCGGATACCACCCTCAACGCGCACGTCATTAAGGCGTCGCCATTCGCGTGCCTCTTTCAATGCCCTGTACAATGTACTGAAAGGAGCATCAGCCGTACCTTCAGCCTTGTCGCTGCCACGATTTGCCGACACGTAGATATCACCTGCAGAAGCGCTCATAGCCACTACCAACAACCCGAGGGTAAAGAGAAGTTTTTTCATGATTATAGTATTAGACTGCCATGACGCAGAGGTTTAACAGAGATTCCATCGTTTGCTGGAATACTTTTCGCCACGAAGATACAGCAAAAAAATGAGTTGACGAAAGAAATGCGCATAAAAAACGAGGAGCAACTTCACAGTTGCTCCCCGCCGCAAACTTCAAACAACCAAAAAAAGAAATAGATTGTCTGATGTGATAGGTTTTATCAGGTATTGCTGACAGACTGACGCTTTCTGATAATGCGTTGCCGTCAGACCTGCATCATTTATCTGATAAACAACAACTCGCGGTACTTGGGCAAGGTCCACAGGTCATCTTCCACAATGAGTTCCAGTTTATCGATGTGGTAGCGGATAGACTCCATGAGCGGCGCCACATTGTCATGGTAGGCAATGGCCTTGTCGTGCTCATTCTCTATCTTGTTTGCCACCTTACGTGCATTCACCAAGTCTTCAACTCCCTTCTCGATGATAGCTGTACGCTCGGCAATTTCCTCAATGATCTTCATGTTGCGGGCCGAGAGGATTTCTGCCTTTTCTTTCGAGAAGATATTGCGCATATTCTCTACGTTTTTCAACAATTTGCTCTGATAGTGGGTAGCAACAGGAATGATGTGGTTCATTGACAAATCACCCATCACACGTGCCTCTATCTGAATCTTCTTGGTATAGGTTTCCCATTTCACCTCGTTGCGGGCCTCAAGTTCTTTCTGTGACATCACACCCAAAGACTCGAACATGGAAATGCTTTCCTTGTCCAGATAACGCTCGAAGATAACAGGACAACTCTTCTCTACATCCAATCCACGCTTGGTAGCCTCTTCCACCCACTCGTCGCTATATCCGTTGCCGTCGAAACGTATGGGCTTGCAGGTCTTGATGTCTTCTCTGATAACATCGATGATGGCCTTGGTGGTGTCTGCTCCTTTGGCGATGAGTGCATCCACACGCACCTTGAAGTCGTTCAACGCTTCTGCCACAGCAGAGTTGAGGGCTATCATAGCTGATGCGCAGTTGGCTTCAGAACCCACGGCACGGAACTCGAAACGGTTACCGGTAAAGGCGAAGGGTGAAGTACGGTTACGGTCAGTATTGTCAATGAGCAATTCAGGAATCTCAGGAATATCCATAGTCATGCCCTGCTTGCCTGCCATGTTGAACAGTTCTTCAGTATCACTTACTTCAATATGGTCGAGCAGTTCGCTGAGCTGTTTGCCCAGGAACGAAGAGATGATAGCAGGAGGAGCCTCGTTGGCACCCAGACGGTGTGCGTTTGTGGCACTCATGATACTGGCTTTGATAAGTCCGTTGTGCTTATATACACCCATCAGTGTCTCAACGATGAAGGTCACGAAGCGCAGGTTGTCCATCGGGGTTTTTCCAGGAGCGTGCAACAATACGCCGGTATCGGTAGAGAGACTCCAGTTATTGTGCTTACCTGATCCGTTGATACCTGCAAAGGGCTTCTCATGCAAAAGGGCTCTGAAACCATGCTTGCGTGCCACCTTCTTCATCAGAAGCATCAGCAACATGTTGTGGTCAACAGCAAGATTGGTTTCTTCAAAGATAGGAGCCACCTCAAACTGGTTGGGAGCCACCTCATTGTGACGTGTCTTGCAGGGGATGCCCAACTCCAATGCCTGTATCTCCAAGTCCTTCATAAAGGCCTGTACGCGGTTGGGGATAGTACCGAAGTAGTGGTCTTCCATCTGCTGGTTCTTGGCAGAGTCATGACCCATCAAGGTACGACCGGTAAGCAGCAGATCAGGACGAGCGGAATAGAGTCCTTCATCCACCAGGAAGTACTCCTGCTCCCAACCCAGATTGCTCTGTACCTTCTTCACCTCAGGATAGAAATAGTGGCACACTTCTGTGGCTGCCGTATTCACGGCACGCAGGGTACGTAGCAAAGGTGCCTTGTAGTCCAGTGCCTCACCTGTATAAGAGATGAAGATCGTAGGGATACAGAGGGTGTCGTCCATGATGAACACGGGCGATGTGGGGTCCCATGCAGAATAACCGCGAGCCTCGAAAGTATTACGAATACCGCCGCTGGGGAAAGAAGAGGCATCGGGTTCCTGCTGTACCAGCAGTTTTCCTGAGAATTCCTCTACCATACCGCCCTTGCCGTCGTGCTCTATAAAAGAGTCGTGCTTCTCTGCAGTACCTTCTGTAAGAGGCTGGAACCAGTGTGTATAGTGAGTAACGCCATTCTCAACAGCCCACTGTTTGATACCAGCAGCCACAGCATCAGCTATAGAGCGGTCCAAACGTGTTCCATTGTCAATCACGTCAACCATTTTTTCATAAACATCTTTGGGAAGATACTTATACATCTTCTCACGGTTGAATACTTTTTTTCCAAAGTATTCGTAAGGGCGCTCTGTGGGCGCTTTCACTTCGAGAGCCTTTTTCTTGAAGGCCTCGCCTACAACCTGAAATCTTAAATTTGTCATTGTTTAAAAGTTTTATGTGATTGTTTTTCTATTTCTTTTATCTCATCATTTACCTGGATCCGCTCCACAAGGCACTTTGGCTTTTGTTTTCGGAACAGCGTTTGATACGCTGCTCCGAAAAGGTATATGTTTTGTTGACTAACTTATGGTCTGAGGGTAAAACCAAACACCATATAGGCTTTCTGTGTATAGGGGTTGGCAGCCAACTGCGCAAATACGGGCACGCTGAAGGTAGGAGTTACCTGGATATCCTTGCTAGCCTTGAGAGAGGCATTGATTACAGCAAACTTCTGGTTGTCTCCATATACCGAAGAGCTCTTGAAGGGAGCAGCACCTACAGCAGCTACCCAATCCACACCTCCTGCGGTGAAAGGTGCCGATACCTCAACATAAGATGAATAGGCATGTGTTGGTTCACCGTTGTCTTTGGTGCGATAGTCGTTTCCTGCAAAGTTGGTGTACCACTGGATGGCTGCAAAACCGAAGTCATAACCGATGTTTGCCTCAAATACATGACTTGTACGGTGTGCTTCATACATGAAATAACGATCGCCATCACCTGAAACACCAGAGAACCAGTAGTCGGTCACACCGATATTAAAACCACCGATGGAATAAGCCAAAGTCAGGTCAAGTTCTTTGGCATCTGTTCTTTCCAGTCCCACATTGCCCCATGCACTGAGAGATACTCCCTTGTACGAGACACCCAAAGTAGGCTGGAAACTAACACCGCCCAATTCCTGTCCACGCCAAATATAGCTGGAAACGGCGTCAGCAGATACAGTTGCTTCCAAATTGTCCTGTGCACTCACAGTGCTCACACTGGCCAGCAGCATCATTGCTGCGATACCCAATCTTTTTACATTTTTCATAACCTAAATTTTTAAATTAAACTGTGTTTTATTTTGTGTTGTGTTGTATGGTTTCTGCATTTGTGTTGTGAAGTGTGCCTGTGTTGCCGTTGCCGTTTATTTCAGCCATTTGGTCAGGCGTTCCATCGCCTCTTCACAGTTGTTGCGATCGCCGAATGCGGTCAGACGGATATATCCCTCACCACTCGGACCGAAGCCCACACCAGGCGTACACACCACATGGGCATTATAGAGCAACTGCTCAAAGAATCGCCAACTGCCAGAACCGTCGGGAGTCTTCACCCACAGGTAAGGAGCGTTCTTGCCGCCAAATACCTGTATTCCCAGTGAGGTGAGCGTATTACGCATCATCTCGGCATTGGTCATATAGTAGTCTATCACTTCTTTCACCTGCTCTTTGCCCTCTGGGGAATAGGTGGCTTCGGCAGCCTTCTGACTGATATAGCTGGTACCGTTGAACTTGGTACACTGCCTGCGATTCCAAAGAGGATTCAGAGGCACACGTTCTCCGCTGATAGTAGCGGCTGTCAGTTCCTTTGGAACCACGGTATAACCGCATCTTACACCTGTGAAGCCTGCCGTCTTGGAATAACTCCTGAATTCGATGGCCACTTTTCTCGCTCCCTTTATCTCATAGATGGAGTGTGGCACATGGTCTTCACGTATATAGGCTTCATAGGCGGCATCATAGAATATCAGGGTGTCGTTTTTCAGCGCATAGTTCACCCACTTTCTCAGTTCTTCCTTGGATATCACCGTTCCCGTGGGGTTGTTGGGATAGCATAGATAGATGATATCTACCCTGCGGTCGGGAATCTGCGGAGTGAAATTGTTTTCTGCCGTACATGGCATATACACCACATTGCTCCACTTGCCGTCTTGTACCACACCGGCTCTTCCTATCATTACATTAGAGTCAATATATACAGGATAGATGGGGTCGGTAACACCGATGCTGTTGTCCCATCTCACCAGTTCCTGTATGTTGCCCGTATCACTCTTGGCTCCATCGTTCACAAAAACCTCCGAGGGGTCTAGATGGATGCCTCTGGGAAGATAGTCGTTCTTCACGATGGCTTCCCGAAGGAAGGCATAGCCTTGTTCTGGTCCGTAACCCCTAAATGAGTCTTTACTACCCATCTCTTCCACCGCCTTGTGCATGGCTTCGAGCACGGCAGGACACAGTGGCTGCGTCACGTCACCGATACCCAAGCTGATTACGTTGGCATGAGGGTGAGACACCTTAAAGGCATTCACCTTTTTGGCGATGTCAGCGAACAGGTAGTTGTTCGGCAATTTCAAGAAATGTTCGTTTACTAATGCCATATTATCAGTTCTTTTTGTTGGTTATTATATTGAAGTTTGCTATTCTCGATTATCTTCTTCTGGCAGAGCGATATCACCTTCAAAAGCAAAAGCAGCCGGACCGCTCATATATACATGATTGTCATCCTCGCTCCATGCTATCTCAAGCGTACCTCCATCCATCACTATCGTTGCCTGTCTGCCATTCCTTCCTGTTACGGCTGCCGCTACAGCAGTGGCGCAGGCACCGGTGCCGCATGCCATAGTGATACCGCTTCCCCTCTCCCACACGCGGGTTCTTAAAACACCCTCGCCGGTGAGCTGTGCAAACTCTATGTTGCAGCGTTCAGGAAAAGCAGGATGGTGTTCCATCAGCACACCCCATTTAGCAATGTCCATGCCTTCCACATCGTTCACAAAGGTCACGAAGTGCGGATTTCCCATCGAAACGAAAGTGCCTTTGAACACGCCGCCTTCCACCTTGATCTCTATTTCATGATTACCATCGGGTTCCACTGCCAGTTGGGCTTTGTTTTCCAACGCAGGTTCCAGCATATCAACCGTAACGCTTTCCACCTTATTGTCTTCGTCCACATGCAGTTTCAGCACTTTCACCCCTGACAGGGTAAGCAGCCTTATCTCCGTGGCATTTGTCATCCCTTTTTCGTATAAGTACTTGCCTATGCACCTTGAGGCGTTGCCACACATCATGGCTTCCGATCCGTCGGCATTGAATATGCGCATTGAGAAATCGGCTTCAGGTACCGGCGACTTTCCAATGAGCACCAAACCATCGCTGCCAATACCCGTGTGCGGAGCGCTCCACTGTATCGCTGCAGCCTCTGGATTCCCGACATGCTCTTTCATCGTATTTACATAGATGTAGTCATTGCCGGCTCCGTGCATTTTTGTGAAATGGATGGTTCGTGTCATTGTTTCAATCTTTAAACCCTAAATATATCAGTACTTATGTCTGCTCACTTATTAATTTATATGAAATTTAAAAAATGTCACTCGGCCTACCGATTTGATGACCTTTTGTTTCATTTCCAATGCAAAGATACGACAATATGCTATTAATTATAATGAAAAAGCGTGCATTTTATTCTACTTTTTATCAAAGAATTGCAAATTATTACAATTTTCATACTTTTTCTTTCAATTCGTAAGCAAATCGGGTTATGTTATTAATGCTTGTTAATCTATTTTTAAAATTACTTTCTTTTTGAAGCAATTTCTTTTGCCAAGCTAACACTTTGCAGTAATTTTGCACCAGAAAGTTATCAAATTGTTATATGAATTATTAACTAATAGGAGAGGTAAACATGAAAAAGATTGAAGCAATCATCCGCAAAACCAAGTTTGAGGATGTGAAGGAAGCACTGCTTGCCGCCGACATTGAGTGGTTCTCTTACTATGATGTAAGGGGAGAGGGCAAGATGCGCCAGGCGCGTATTTACCGTGGCGTGATGTACGACACGAGTTGCATCGAGCGCATTCTAATCAATGTGGTGGTACGTGACAAGAATGTGGAACGCACAGTAACTGCCATCCAGAAGGCTGCCTATACCGGTGAAATTGGCGATGGACGCATCTTTGTGATACCCATCGAGGATGCGATACGCATACGTACCGCTGAACGCGGCGACATAGCGCTATACAATGCAGAGCAAGAGAAATAAGCATTGCACCCCATTCCGGTGGCAATAAAATACACCGACATCTTATCCTAATACATTAAATAATAGGGAATAAGTAACAACACAAACAAGCGTATTTAGGATAATAACAACACAAACACAAACCAAGCGCGGATAGGATAATCCCCGCCAAAACAAAACACAACAATTATGACACACCTATTTTTAACTGCAGATGCGGTCACTGATGTGGCGCTTTCATTAGATACCGTATGGATGTTGCTGGCTGCTATGCTGGTGTTCTTCATGCAGCCGGGCTTTGCGCTGTGCGAGGCAGGCTTTACTCGTGGCAAGAACACTGCCAACATCCTTTTCAAGAACTTCGTGGACTTTACGTTCGGTTCTATCCTTTTCTGGCTCATTGGCTTCGGATTCATGTTCGGAAGCAACGGAGAAGGTTTTATCGGAATGCCTCACTTCGGCGACATTTCGTTCTACGATCCAGGCTTTGACCTGCCTGTAGAAGGCTTTTTGATTTTCCAGACAGTGTTCTGCGCTACTGCAGCCACTATCGTTTCCGGAGCTATGGCAGAGCGTACCAAGTTTTCTATGTATTGCATCTATTCCGTTTTCATCTCCCTGCTCATCTACCCCATCTCGGGTCACTGGACATGGGGTGGCGGATGGCTGTGCAACGGTGATGAGGGTAGCTTCATGATGACCACCTTCGGCACCACTTTCCACGACTTTGCCGGATCTGCCATCGTACACTCTGTAGGTGGTGTGCTTGCTCTCGTAGGAGCCATCGCCTTGGGTCCCCGTTTGGGCAAATACGACAAGAACGGCAAGAGCCGCGCTATACCCGGACATAACCTGATGGCTGCCGCATTGGGCGTATTCATCCTGTGGTTTGGCTGGTTCGGATTCAACCCCGGTTCTCAGTTGGCCGCTTCTGGCGAAGTGAACCGTGAGGCCATCTCACACGTATTCCTCACCACTAACCTGGCTGCCGCTGCCGGTGGTATCGCTACCATGTTCACCTCTTGGTTGAAATATGGCAAACCTTCGTTCTCACTCACCCTCAACGGTGTACTTGCAGGTTTGGTGGCCATCACTGCCGGTTGCGACCTCGTGTCACCTCTCGGTGCAACCATCATCGGTCTGGTAGCTGGTATCGTACTGGTATTCTCTATTGAGTTCATCGACACCAAACTGCATATCGACGACCCCGTTGGTGCAAGTTCCGTACACGGTGTATGCGGTATCTTGGGTACCTTGATGACCGGTCTGCTTGCCGTTGACGGCGGCACATTCTACGGTGGAGGCTTCGGTTTCTTAGGTGCTCAGGCCATGGGTGTACTTGCCATCGACCTCTGGGCTGCCGTAGCAGGTGTGATTCTGTTCTTCAGCATCAAGAAGATTGCAGGTATCCGCGTTGACAAGCGCATCGAGGAAGAGGGACTGGATATCTACGAGCACGGAGAGAGCTGCTACAACTAAGTATTAGAAGTTAGATAGGGAGTTAGTTGGAAAGTTATAAGAAGCCAATTGCATCTGTTAAGAATCGTATTGGCCCATCTTAATTCTCCAATTAACTCCCCAACTAACTCCCCATAATCAAGCAAACGTCAAATAACTAAAAAGGAATAAAACTATGTGTGGAATTGTATCTATTTTCAACATTCAGCAACAGACACCCGAACTTAGGGAGAAAGCACTGGCAATGAGCCGCAAAATCCGTCATCGCGGACCAGATTGGAGCGGCATCTACTGTGGCGGCACCGCCATTCTTGCCCATGAACGTCTGTCTATCGTTGACCCCGAATCAGGTAAACAACCGCTATTCAGCCCCGACATGAAGCAGGTACTGGCAGTCAACGGTGAAATATACAATCATCAGGATATACGAAAACGCTATGCAGACACCTACCAGTTCCAGACGGGTAGCGACTGCGAGGTAATCCTTGCCCTGTACAGAGACAAGGGGATTGACTTTTTAGAAGACCTCAGCGGCATCTTTGCCTTTGCGCTTTACGATGCCGAGAACGATACCTTCCTCATCGCACGCGACCCCATAGGTGTCATTCCCCTGTACATCGGTTACGACAACGACGGCAAGGTGTATGTGGCAAGCGAGCTGAAAGCCTTAGAAGGCAACTGCGACCGGTACGAACCGTTCCTACCGGGCCACTACTATTACAGCAAAGAAGGGAAAATGAAAAAATACTATACGCGCGACTGGATGGACTATGAGTGCATCAAGGACAATCCGGCCGACGTGGACAGCATACACGATGCACTGGAAGATGCTGTGAAAAGACAGCTGATGAGTGATGTGCCCTATGGTGTGCTGTTGTCGGGCGGACTCGACTCATCAGTTATCAGTGCCATCGCAGAGAAGTTCTCCGAACATCGCATCGAAGACGATGGATCTACCCGTGCCTGGTGGCCGCGACTCCACTCTTTTGCCGTGGGACTGAAGGGTGCACCCGACCTGGCGAAAGCAAAACTGGTAGCCGACCATATCGGTACCGTACACCATGAGATAAACTACACCATACAGGAAGGACTCGACGCCATCCGTGACGTCATTTATTATATCGAGACCTACGACGTGACTACAGTCAGGGCTTCCACACCAATGTATCTGCTGGCAAGGGTCATCAAGTCGATGGGTATCAAGATGGTGCTCTCGGGAGAGGGTGCTGACGAGATTTTCGGTGGCTACCTGTATTTCCACAAGGCTCCCGATGCCAAGGCGTTCCACGAAGAAACGGTGCGCAAACTCTCCAAACTGTATCTATATGACTGCCTGCGCGCCAACAAGAGTCTGTCGGCATGGGGCGTAGAAGGGCGCGTACCATTCCTCGACAAGGAATTCCTTGATGTGGCTATGCGCACCAATCCCATAGCGAAGATGTGCCCCGGACAAACCATGGAAAAGAAGATTGTGCGCGAGGCATTCAGCAGCATGTTGCCTGCCGAAGTGGCATGGCGTCAAAAGGAGCAGTTCAGCGACGGTGTGGGCTATTCATGGATTGACACGCTGAAGCAGATTACTGCATCGGCGGTGAGCGACGAGCAGATGGCACATGCCGCCGAGCGTTTCCCCATCAATCCTCCACGCAACAAAGAGGAATACTATTACCGTTCCATCTTTGCCGAACACTTCCCCAGCGACTCCGCCGCCCTCAGCGTGCCCAGCGTGCCCAGCGTGGCATGCAGCACCGCCGAAGCACTGGCATGGGACGAAGCTTTCAAGAACATGAACGAGCCCAGCGGGCGCGCCGTGGCAGGAGTGCATGAAGAAGCGTATGAGAAATAGCATTTGTTTAATCTACAAGAGTAGGCTACTGTATCAGTTATGAAAAAAAGATGGATTATCCTTATGACCGCCATGGTGGCGATTGCCATTGCCGGTCTGTTTGCTAAAGAACCTTCCTTTACCTGTGACCTATCTGTCATTGACACGGCAGATGTGGCGTGGCTCATCACTGCCACTATCTTCGTGCTGATGATGACACCGGGACTGTCATTCTTCTACGGTGGCATGGTGGGAGCCAAGAACGTCATATCCACCATGCTTCAAAGTTTTATTGCCATGGGCATCATCAGTGTGCTGTGGGTAGTTTTCGGTTTCAGCCTTTGTTTCGGTGACGATATCGGTGGTGTCATCGGCAACCCCTTCACCTTCCTGATGTTCGAGAATGTGGGTGGCGATGTATATACCACTCCTACAGGCAACATTCTGGGCGGTGCCACCATCCCCCTGGCACTTTTCGCCCTGTTCCAAATGAAGTTTGCCATCATCACGCCCTCGCTCATCACAGGTTCCTTCGCCGAGCGTGTCAGGTTTTCCGCATACCTGTTTTTTATGATTTTCTTCTTCGTGGTCATCTACTGCCCCTTGGCACACATGACTTGGCATCCTGACGGACTGTTTCTGAAATGGGGTGTGGTAGATTTTGCCGGCGGTATCGTGGTACATGCATCGTCGGGCGTAGCTGCCCTGGCGGGTGCCATCTTCTTGGGACGCCGTTCTTCTGCCACACGCAAGGCTGAACCTGCCAACATTCCGTTTGTGCTGCTCGGAGCCGCCATGCTTTGGTTGGGCTGGTTCGGCTTCAATGCGGGTTCTTCACTCCATGCCGATGGTACAGCGGTAAAGGCGTTCCTGAACACCAACACTGCTTCTGCCACCGCCATGATGACCTGGATATTCTTCGACTGCCTGCGCGGTCGCAAGCCCTCTGCCATGGGCGCCGCCGTGGGCTGTGTGGTGGGTCTTGTTGCCATCACCCCTTCTGCCGGTTATGTCACAGTGGGTCAGAGCATATTCATCTCATTTATCATCACCATCATCTGCAACATTGCCGTGTATTGGCGCAGTCAGTCGCGAGTGGATGATGCCCTTGATGTATTCCCCACACACGGCACCGGCGGTATCTTCGGTACCGTACTCACCGGTATCTTCATTCAGGAAGGACTGATTGCCGGCACCTGGGACGGCTTTGTCATCTTCCTGTACCACCTGCTGGCAGTAGCCATCGTCATCATCTACACTTTCCTGATGAGTTACTTCGGCTACTGGTTCATCGACCGTATGATACCTATGCGAGTGAGCGAGGCGAGCGAGCGTGTGGGTCTTGACTTCTCCCAGCACGACGAGCACTACGGATTGGCACATATCGCCGAGCGCGAAATTGCCGAGTACGAGGAGCATATCAGGAACAAAATGGAAGGAAAGAATTAAAAACCAGACGTTTGAGTTTCAACTTCTGAGTTGGACTAATAACTGATAGAATTTGCGGGTTTTGAATTAAACTGCATTATGCAGGCTGATTCAAAGCCCGTAAATTCTTTATTCATCATAGCCAGTAACAACTGTTTTGGAAGAGTAGTTCGACGAATTCAGAACAAAGTGAATTGTGTATCATCCTCTGATTCCTGCATACCCTAAGAGGAGTACTGTACACAAAACCTACATAATAATAGATAAAAAATCTTCCTTGTTGCATCTTTATATCGGTTCTAATATCGACCGCACGTTGTTCAATCAAGTGATTGACGGAGGTCGGTCAATTGATTGACCTAGGTCGGTCGATTGGCTGACGTCGTCCGGTCGATGATTCGAATGGGAAGATAATGGAACAAGAAAAGACTGGATAACCTGATTACAATAGATATTATGGCAATTACTTACTACTGGTTTGAGAATCCGAAAGCCAGGGCAGGGGAAGAGACGGTGGTCGATCTCACGTTAAGTAGTTTTATACAAGAAATGAGGAAATAACGACAGAAGAGGACAATATCACATTGGACTGTCAAAATCCATATATGAAAGAGCCGAATACGGGAAGAACTGGCTTATACCGGAGTCGGTAAGAGACAGATTATGTAGCTCTTTTTCTTTGTCAGTTGCTGCTTTTCGTGTAACTTTACAGCAGAAAATGCCCCTGTCGGCATCCCATACAACACATGACAATACACACGATACATCGCTTACTGACTACCTTGCTGATACTGGCAAGCACAGCCATGGCACAGGCACAGGAAGGCACCGCCGTCATCCGAGGTGTGGACAGCACCTTACAGGCTGCGGCAACTTTCCACCATTCCGGCGGATTCAGCGGCATGCACCCCATTGAAGATGCCCTCTATGTACTGGGCACACTGACTCCCTCCTCGAAAAAGATAAAGACCGCTGAAGGAGTGCAACTGAAGATAAACCTGTTCAACAATGACGGACAATCATTGAGCGGACAGATTACCACAGTGAAGGACGGCAGATATGCCTTTCAGGTGCCCGACTGCGAAGGAGAATGGACCATGTTGCTTAATGCCGCCGATAACGACGGGAAGAAGAAATACCGCATTGCCATCGACCGCCAGTTCTCTCCGGCTACCCGTTTGCTGTCACCACAGGAAACAATGGTAACGGCTACACAAGCCACCGCTCTGCCCCTGCAACAAATGGAAGAGGAAGAGATGGAGGCCATCCGCAACGACGAAAAAGGGAAGTCGATGACGGAAAAGGTACATCATCTGCAGAACGTGACCATCAAGAAGAAACGCTCTTTTGACCGCTTCACGGCTTGGGAGAACGAACAACGGGCGCAGTACTGGGCAGACCTATATTATAATGTAGATAAAGAGACCGACCGCTTGCTGGACAGCGGGGAAGACACCCCGGAATTCTTCAGATGGCTCTCTACCACAAACAGACTGTTCAACGGCACAGGGGATGACGTGTCAGAGACTACCCTTGACGGCATCAACGCACTGCAAACGGCTGAAATGGAAACTACTTCAAGCGAAGTTACTGACAATACGGAACTCACTGATGCCCTGGATCAGCTCAATGCCGAGATGGAACAACTGGAAACGGAACAGAAATCCATATCCAATGAGGCCCCCTACTACAAGAACCGTCCCATTGTATGGATTATCAACAACCGTTTCTACGCACTGACTGGTATCACCCCCGCTTTCAGCAAAGACAAGAATGCCATGGCTACCTGTTCGTTCACCAAGCAATGGCTCAAGCCTTTTCCTATCGAGATGGAGGAGGTGAAAAGCGTATATATCTCTGAGAATCCCAATGCCTTTGTCAGCATCCTTCCCTGTCCGGCACTGAAAGCATACGCCCCGGTGACCGTGTTTATCTATGTACACCACTATTTCACTGCCGCCGGCAAAGGACAGCGGCGTACCATATTCAACGGATACGACATTGCCGAGCCTTTCTTTTCACCCGACTACCGCGTACTGCCCAAGGAAGAGGATTACCGGCGCACCCTGTACTGGAACCCGCATGTAACGGCAGACGGGCAGGGCAACGCCATCATAGAGTTCAGCAACAGTTCATCGTGCCGACAGATTTCGGTGAGCGCAGAAGGACTGACACCACAAATGCAACCAACCGTTTACCAACAGCCATGAGAACGCCACGACACACCATCCGCCATATTCAGACAGTACTGTTTGCCTTCCTATGCCTTTATATATATAATGTGAGGCCTGCAGCCGCACAGCATCTGCTGGACAGCAACAACAGCGAGAAAGAGCGCAAAGCCCTGCAGCAATTGAAGCAGTTTGTGACAGATATAGAGCAGTTTCACCGCTCCTTCCCTTTGGAACGGGCGTATCTGCACTTTGACAACACCGCCTATTTCAGGGGAGAAGATATCTGGCTGAAGGCGTATGTGGTACGCACCGACAGCAACAGACTGACCAACTTGAGCCGGGTGTTGTATGTGGAACTGGTGGCCCCTTCGGGTGATGTGCTACAGACACACAAACTGCATTTGCAGAACGGACAGGCAGAGGGATGCCTCCCGCTTGACAGTTTGTTCACCTCCGGCTTTTACGAAGTGCGCGCCTACACGCGCTATATGGTCAATGAAGGTAGCAATGCTGTTTTCTCGCGTGTGTTCCCCATTTTCGACGCTCCGCAAAAGGCGGGACAATATGCCCAGGCAAAGATAGAATCAAGGGGGCACAACAAACGGTTGCCCGACAACCGCACGGATACAAACACCATGCCGACCCAAGCGGCTACGATAAAGAAACAGGGTATGAGAGTGACCTTCTATCCGGAGGGTGGGCATAGCATCAGCGGCATCAAAAGCAGAATGACCATTGTGGTGACCGATGACAACGGAATGCCCCTGCAGACAACCGGCTATCTTGTATGCAGGAAAGATACGGTAGCCGCCGTACAGACAGAGCACGAAGGGATGGGCCGCTTTGCCTTCCTTCCCCAGCAGGGAATGCCCATGTCACTACACCTTACAGATGCCGCCGGTCATCATGCCGTCATCAAATTGCCCGAACCAGAACCGATAGGGATAGCGCTGAAAGTGGATATGAACGACCCGCGCAAGGCGCGCATCACCATAAGCCCCTCGGTGGAACTGCACAACGAACCTTTGGCACTGATACAGACCTATCGCGGCAGCGTATATTCCGTAGTACCCTTTGTATTCGACGGCAACCCTTTGACGCTGAACTGCGGTAGAGAGGATATGGAAGAGGGCGTAAACCGTTTTTCGGTGATTGATACCAAGGGCAACATCCTTGCCGACCGGATGGTGTTTGTGCATCCTGCCACAGCGCCCCAGCCGATCACCGTAGAGCGGATAGAAGGCAGTGCCCTACCCTACGGCAGAATAAAACTGCATATAAAAGCTCCTGCAGGTTCCACCTTTTCGATAGCCGTCCACGATGCTGCCACAGACATCCAGCCCTCACAGGGCGATATCTATGCCTGGATGCTGCTCTCGTCCGACCTCAAAGGCTACATCCACCAACCGCAGTACTATCTGGAAAGCAGCGACGAAAAGCATCGCTACCATACTGACCTGCTGATGAGCATCTCCCGTTAAAGTCCAAACAGATAATTCACGAACCCGTATGCCGGTACTGTGACCGTGAGCGGCGCATCCCGTCGTACGGGAACCACGCCTTTGATACGCTCGATACGCGTATCTCCGGGTTTTCCCTTGAAGCCCTCATAGGAGATGCTTGCGCCGATGGACATTTGGGAAGTGCTGAGTGTGAGTTGCAAGGGTTTGGGCAGAACATTCACTACACGGAGACATGTCTTGCCGGTCTTGGCATCACGCACCACACTGGTTGCCACCCTGCTACGCACCACACTGTCGGCTACAAGGGTGTTGGTGATGTATCTGTTGCCCGTATGGGTGCCGAAGAGGCGCTGGGTCTCATAACTGGCAGTGGGCTGCACCTCCGTATTGCTGAAATAAATCATGTCGGGACTCCAGTTGCTGTGCCCGTTCTTTGACAGCAGAGGAGCATATGAGGTCATTGCCACCACATCGCCGTTTCGCTCCACATTGCACAGGTGGAAAGCCTCAGCCAGGGCGCAGTTCACACCACCCTTGCCTTCACGGGCGGCATACTCTCCGAGATACACTTTGGGACCTTGACGGTCATAGTTGTCGTAATAGTCACCATTGTTCAAGAACCAGCCTACACTCTCGTAATAATGCTCGTCAATGAGCTGGAACACATCCTTGTTGGCATGGGCAAACCTCCAGCCCTCTACATAGTCGGAAGAGGGGGCATGGAAAGGACCTGCCGTACCGCATATCTGGATATCGGGATAACGCTCCTTGATGGCACGGGCAATCATCAGACAGCGCTCCTCGAACACGGTGGAGATAATGTCCTCATTGCCGATACCAACATACTTCAGGTGGAAAGGTTCGGGATGACCCGCCTCGGCACGCATGGCAGCCCATTTGTTGGTAGCAGGGTCTCCGTTTGCCCATTCTATCATGTTGCAAAGTTCCTCGATATAGGCAGGCATCTGCTCCATAGGAATTCCCCCCTGTTGTCCGCCATAGCCCTCGGCATTGCACTGAGAGTTCTGGCAGGGCACTCCGGCTGCCAATACAGGCAGGGGCTCGGCACCAATATCCTCACAGAACTGGAACATCTCGTAGAATCCCATGCCCCTTGTCTGGTGATAACGCCAGATATTACGGTCGGGCACACGCTCGTGCAGAGGTCCCACGGTATGATTCCAATGGTAAATGTTATCTATACCGTCGCCATGACTCATACATCCGCCGGGGAAGCGCACAAACTTAGGATGCAGGTCGGCAATGGCCTGTGCCAGGTCGGCACGCATTCCATTCTTGCGCTGACAGAAAGTGTTGTAGGGAAAAAGGCTCACCATATCTATATGCACCTCCGTATCGCGTACCGTAACAATCCGTAGCATGGCCTTATCGGATGACTGCTGGGCCTGCAGGGTCAGTTCGTAGGGCGTCCATACCTTGTCCTTTGCCGATAGTGACGCCTGTGCCAGTACCTTATCGCCGTCAACAAGCGCAACAGACAACTGTTTTTTCTTGCCCGAAGGAACACGGGCATAGATGGAGAAACGGTATTTCTCGCCACTCCTGACTACCATGCCGTCCCATCCCTCGTTGACAAGGGTATCGGCACGCATTACCATGTAGTGGGGATTATGGGCACTGAGGGGGTTCTCCGTGGCTATCGCGGAAGTGGTAAAGCCATGCCATGCCGTAGTGGAAGTCCACTCACGACGGTCGGCGGCACTATATTCAAAATCCCTGTTCTGCACCATCTCGGCATACAGGCCGCCATCGGCAGCATAACTGATGTCCTCAAAGAAAACACCGATCAACTGGTCAGTGATTTTCTTTTGCTCATTGCCCTTGATGGTGAGTGTGGCTTGTAGCACCTCGCCTTCGGGCAGGACAATGGTTTCTGCCTCCTTTTTCAGATTGACTTGAGTACGGCGGTATTTCTCTCCCTCTGTCACAAAATGATTGCGTATGCGCTGTGCCCATCCGTCGGGCAGAGTAATCTTGTAGCCGGTAACGGACTTGCCTCCCACCAACACCGTATCTTTCCGGGGCTGTATGCGCTCATACTCCTGCTGTGTGGCAGGCATATCGGCAGTAAAGTGCCTCACCTCAGCATCAGCAGTCATCTTGCGGTAGTCACCTTGGGGCGTCTTGAACACAATGGTAAAGGAACCGTTGGCATCGGGTGCCACCACAGGAGCCAGACAGCCTTTTACAGTGGTATGCGGATAGTCTTGCGGGCGCCAGTGTATCCAGTCGTCGCTTACCGCCACAGCAAAACAGGGCGAGAAGTCATTGACCTGGAACACAGCTACGGCCCTACCCTGCATGCCGCTCCATATCATGGGGGCATACATCTTTTTCTGTGCACCCCACTGTCCGTAATCCGATTGGAACAGTTGTCCTGCCTCGGCAAAATTGCCCTCACTGTCGGCAAGAGCAATCTTCATACCCTGCTTCTCATGGGTGTTATATACAAACACAACATCACCGGCAGTCATTGTCTGTGGCAACACGAGGGCTGCGACAAGGACTGTCATCCATTTCTTGATACTCATAATAGGTAGGATTATTTTTTCAACTCGTACTGGGTCTATGGCATTTCACGCTTTGCCAACAACACGGTGGCATATGCACTGATACCCTCCTCACGTCCGGTAAATCCCAAACGCTCAGTAGTGGTGGCTTTGATAGATATCTGGTCTTCATCTACTCCCATCACCTCTGCCAGACAAGCCTTCATGGCAGGGATATGGGGATTCATCTTAGGACGCTCCGCACAGATAGTGGCATCGATATTGCCCAGTACATAGCCTTTGTCGGCAATGAGAGCGCAGGTCTTCTTCAGCAGTATCTTGCTGTCAATGTCCAGGGTTTCTGCAGCCGTATCGGGGAAGTGGTAACCTATATCGCGCATATTGGCAGCACCCAGCATGGCATCGCAGATGGCGTGTATCAGCACATCGGCATCACTATGACCCAGCAGTCCCATACTGTGCTCTATCCTGATGCCCCCCATCCACAGGTCGCGCCCTGTAACCAGCTTATGTACGTCGTAGCCGAAGCCTACTCTTATTCCTATGTCCATCATATATTCTTTCCTCCTCTATTCCATCAGCAGGGATGGATGTTCTTACTTCAACGACAGATTATGTTACTTGAACAGATCCTTGATACCGTCCATATCGAATGCCAGTGTGAAACGCAGGGTCTGGTCAAGCGGGTTGGTCTGCGCAGTGGAGATAACATAACCCACATCCAGCGAAAACACGTTCATGCGGAAACCGCCACCCACGGTAAAGTACTTGCGGTTGCCCTTGTTGGCACTCTCATGGTGATAACCGGCACGCAGAGAGAACTGATCATGATACACATACTCGGCACCTACACTCCACTGTATCTCCTGCAGCTCTTCCTTAAAACCTCCGGGGGCATCACCAAAACTCTTGAAGATACCCGATATGGAACTCACATCGCTGTACTCTTCGATCACACGTGTGCGGTAATCGCCTGCCGACTCATCCTCGCGCTGCGGCGGTATGGTGGGCACCAACAGTTTGTTGGCATCGGCAGCGATGGTAAAGCGGTTGTACTCGTCTACAGGCACCATGAGCGATGCACCAATACGCAGATTTGCGGGCAGGAACTGGCTCCGGTCGTCGCCGTAGTAAGATATTTTACTACCCACATTGCTGATGTTCATACCCAACCCCAACTGACATTCGCGTGCACCCAACATAATGTAGTTGTTGTAGTACATGGCTATGTCGGCTGCGAAGGCAGAGGCTGGTTTGGAATCCTCGCTATAGTCATAGCGCAGATCGGAGTAGATCCATCTGATGGCCGCAGCGATGGAGAAAGTCTCGCTCAACATCAGCGAATAGGCAGCATCAATAGACATTTCGTAGGGTTTCACCGTCATGGCATTCTCTTCCATGGAGGTCATCACCTCGCCCAAAGAGAAATAGCGCAGCGAACCTGACACTGCACTGTAGTCACCTATGCGGTAGTAACCTGCCACGTATGCCAGGTCAATGTCGTTGACCAACTGGCGCAACCACGGAGTGTAGTTGAGCGCTATTCCGCTTCGGCTGATACAGAAGGGATACTTGGCGGGGTTCCAGAACTGTGAGTTGACATCGGGGTCAGTGGCAGCTCCCACGTCACCCATACCCGCAGCACGGGCATCGGGGGCAATGGTCTGTGAAATCACGGCATGCTCCACAGGATTGTATTCCGACGTTTTGGTCTGTGCCTGCAATGCAACGGCATGGCAGAAGACTATGGCAGCAAGTAAAAAGCGCTTGAATATTCTCATCTGAATGATTTTTCTTCTTAAATAAACAAATGTCACCTTGCAAATAACGCTGGCAGAGGCAGTTTATTGCATGACAGAAGGATAATTAACGTATCCGCACCTCTATTTTCCACTGATAACAATCAGTTTTTTGGCTTTCGAAGCGTATGAACTGCCATCAGAAGCCGTCCTGACGCGATACAGATAAACGCCTGTTCCCAGCATCCTTCCGCCATCAATACACAAATCCCACGAGATATCCACCATCGACTGCTCAGGCACTACGGTGTGCTCCGAGGTCCACAAGCGGCGCCCCGACATGTCGAAGAGGTCGATGACCACCTCCAACTCAGATCCGATGCGGTTGTGTACCACACGGAAAGAGGTGCTGGTAGAAGCGGGGTTCTGGGTGCAGTTTACATCCACAAGATCGGGCTGCAATCCTCTTACTACAGTGAAATCAAGGGTTGCCTCCGACAGATTGTTGAGTACATCCCACGCTCTGAACTGCAACTGATGGGTACCTGCTGTCAGGGCAGGGATACTGAAGCCCACGGTGCCCTCCTTATAACTACCGAAACTGAAGGTGAAATAGTCGTTGAGTTTGTAGGTCTGCAGAGGCTGTCCGTCGATGATTAGCTGCAGGTCATGGCCGATACCCGAACCCGAGGCGTTGATACCGTCTTCGTCAGACAGTTCTGCCACAAAATAGGGGGTCACGTTCACCTCTTCGCCATTGACAAACGAGGGGGAGTTGAGGTAGCAATAAATGGAAGGTCCCACACCGTCCACGCTCATATCTCCTGTTCCCTTGAACTGTATGTCATTGCTGTAGCCGTTTGCCATCTGTTTCTTGTCATCAGATACGGCATAAAGGTTGATACGCCCGTTGGCATCGCCATAGCGTATGTCCTTGGGAACGGCAAAGGAGATGGAGAACCTGCCCTTGCTCACGGTATTGGTGCCACGATAGACGGTATTGGTGAAATCGGTATAGGTGTAGGGAGTGGTAGTGCCCTCACTGCTGGTATCGTTCATCTTGCACACCACGGTTTCGGCAGCATCCATCACGTTTGCCGTTATCAGACCGTTGAATTCCTCATCTACAACTCCGTTGTATTCCACATGACCGCTTACTATGACCTCGCTGCCCGCCTTCATCTCCATGCTCGCACCCGGAGAAACTGCCACACCGTTGATCTCGTCTATCACTATATTGCCGGTAGGATAGGAAAGTTTGAGCACAGGGTCGCCCAAGAAGGTGTATTGCAGTTTGTTGACAGAGAGTTCCCTGCCCGAATCCACCAGTTTGTTCTTGGCCATGCGTACCGCCTCTGCCATGCTCACGCCATCGTCGCCGTTATTGAGCACCTCAGTGATGAAAGCCGTATTGATAATCTCGTTCTGACTGGAATATACCGTGCGGGTGGTACCCAAGAAAGCGATGGCACCGCCCGAAGAGTTGAGCACTGCCGACTCGCCGATGTTACTTGCCTGTCCGTCATAAGGCATAATGTCGCATGAGGCGGTGACCCACAGGGGGAGCCTGGAACTGGAGATAGTGGCAAAATCAGACACCTTGAGTACCATTTCATGAGAGATGCTATAGGCTGCACCATGACCGCAATAGTCCATGAGCAGTGCCCCGTTTTTCATATATGACTGCAACAGGGAGGTGATTTCGGGATAAGTATTGCCCGCTGCAGAGGTGACACGGTTGAACGAATCCCACAGCACGCGCTTCACCTCATAGGCAGGATAGTTTCTCTCCACGTTCTTGGCGGCATTATCGGCGGCAGTCATGTGGATATTGCTATTACCGTCATCACCCATAAACACCACCGTGTTCTGCCAGGAACCTGCCGATGCGTTGTCAAGATAAGCCTCCAGCTTGTCTATCATTACCTTGGCTTCCGCTTCCATGCGCACGGGGAAACGCCCCACAGCCACATCGGGCTTGCCTCTGTACTTGTATTCTGTGTCCCTGCCGCTTTGTATCTCTTCTCCATCGTCGAGCAGACAATAGAAGTCGTCGCTCACATAACTGTACACCTTGCTGTAGGAATTCTCACTCTCGAAGCACAGCAACAGGTCATCGGCAGTGATGCCCTCCCAACCAGCCAGATGCAGACGGTTGTCCCAGGCACCGTCACCCATCAGCAACAGGTAGCGTGGAAAAGCCTCATCTGTCCCGGCACGGTCGTAAAACATCTTCATATATCTCCTGTAGGCAGTGGCATCAGGAGTACCGCTCGAAAACTCGTTATACAGCTCATCTGCGGGAACGATACGCACGGTGAGACCATGCCTATCTTCATGCAATGCCTTGAGACGTTCTGCCTGTTTCCTCAGTTTCTGCGAGGTAGGAATGATAATGACCATATCCACAGAAGTATGCCCATGCAGGTCTTGATTGGTAATGTTGTGCACATATTCTGCCTGCTGGCAGGCGGCATTGAGATTAGGTGCCGCAGCCGGTTCGCTGCACTCGATGGCTATATAGTCAAGGCGCACGTTGGAACTGCCGTTATTGGTCAGGGTGATGGTGTTGGAAGATTGCAGCTCCGATACGGCAAAAACGCCTGATGATACAGAAGCTACAGCCTCTAAAGCAAGTGCGGAGATGCTTACACTGCCCAACGACCCGCCGTTGAACTGCACTGCCACAGTAGAACCACCGTCGGCGGAAACAACCACCCGAAGCGTACCCTGTACGCCACTGCGGGGCGCATCAAGAGTGTAGGTTGCTGACTCGGCCCTGCCTATCACCTTACTCTCATACAGGTTACGCCCACCATGAATCCAGGCATAGTCATCAATCTCATGCAGGGCATAGCTCGACTCGCTGCCAGGATAGAACGAATTCACAAACTCAGTCTCACCAAGTAGCAACGGACTCTCATCGCCCTCGGTAATAAAATAGTAACCGTAGTCGCTGTATGGGTTGCGCACCCGCTCGGCTTTATCTTTCCAGCTCACGGGTCCTTGGGCATAGAACAGATGTCGCCCACCCACCACGCAACGGGGTACCTGCTTCAAATCATCGGTTTCAGTAAGGTAGCTGCCATCGAGCGACTCTGGCTGCAAGGCACCTCCATATCCATAGACTCGCACTTTGTTGATATCAGAGAAGCCGGCCTTAGCCACTACATCTGCAGTGAGCTCGCAAACGCCAGAAGCACTGACCCTGATTTTCGCCCATTTGCCCTGTGCCAGTACCGAGTGGGCGGCATAGCGGTCGGCAGCCGCAGGTGCAAGAGCAGGCAAACGTGCCCCACCGCGGCTATCGGTGAGGGGAGCACGGGGCACGGCACGCAGACCAATCTTATAGCTTACCAGTTTACGGTATTTGCCCTCGCGGAATACCAAAGGCACCAAGGTTGCCTCCAACACAGCCTGCTTGCGGTCGATGCTCACCCAATGGTCTATCAGGGGCAGCGGTGGCAGACTGTCGGCGGTGATGCGTTGATACCGCTCAATGTCACCCTGCACCATGTCAATAAATTCGGGATATTCTATAATGGGGGTATATACAGAGTCGGCATAATTTGAGGGCAACAACCAACGGTGTGTCACCACGGGTAACACAGAATCAACCTTCACCTGCTGAGCCGTAAGATTAACAAACTTCTGTGCCATGGCTGTCAGCGTCAAATAGCAGAGCCATGCCATCACTATGATGGTTTTCTTCATTCTATTTGCAATTAAATTCCAGCACTTTCTGCTGCATCAGATACCCTTCCAGATGGTCATCAATATGCACAGGTCCCACACCTACGGGGGTTCCTGTATAGAGCAAATCGCCCGTTTTCAAGGTAAAGAACCTGCTGATATAGGCTATCAGCCGATCGATGGAATAGAGCATATCGGCCGTACATCCCTGCTGCACGGTAGTGCCATTGATATCCAGATGGAAAGACAGGCTCTGCACGTCACCAAGCATATTCTTGTCCACCCATTCACCAATCACCGCCGACCCGTCGAACCCCTTGCAAAGTTCCCAAGGCTTCCCTTCACTGCGCAACCTCTGCTGCAGATCGCGGGCAGTGAAGTCGATGCCCACGGTAAGGGCATCGTAGTAGCGGTGGGCAAAATTCTCGGGAATACTCTTACCCAACCGGCAGATGCGCACCACAATTTCAGTTTCATAGTCCACCCTGTCGCTCCAGTCAGGGATAAAGAAAGGCTTGTGGTCCTTCAGCAATGCCGAGTCGGCCTTGGTGAAAATCACAGGCTCCTCTGGTATATACAACGCTCCATCCAGCTCTTTATTGTGCTGGAGATAATTCATTCCTACTGCAAAAATTTTCATAGTGCCAATATTGGTGAGAAAATCCGTGTACCATGACAACGGCTGACCTGTTTTTATTCCTTATATTCCAAAATATCTCCGGGCTGACATCCCAGTTCGTGACAGATGGCTTCAAGGGTGGAAAAACGTATGGCGCGGGCCTTGCCTGTCTTCAGTATCGACAGGTTGGCCTGCGTCAGTCCCACACGCTCGGCAAGCTCGCCCAGCGCTATCTTCCGTTTTGCCATCTCCACATCAAGATTAACGATAATTTTTCCCATAGAAAAAAGTCATTCATGTGGGCTGAATCAATGAGATAAAGCCCATGATTATTAGATAACGGCAGTATCAGATGGTGAGTTCCTGCTCTTCCTGCAGACGCAATCCTTGAGCAAACGCCTCTGCCATGAGTAGCAGAAACAGACTGAAGATAAAATAGCCAGTCTCCACATGCTCCGAAAAATTCACTCGATAATACTCGGGAGCAAAAGTCTGATAAGCGGAATAGCACTGCAGCAGGGCAAGGACGGTAGTACTGCCGCCACAAATCATCATGCCCCAGCCCGTGCGTCGCAAATATTTCACCGTATGCCATGAGAACACCTCGCAACGATAGAGACACCGCACAAACTTTATCATACCTATCAGCGCCATGATGCCACCCACTAAAATAAGGAACGAAAGACTAAGGATGATGGCAGGACTGTCTGCCCAGATATTGCCTTTAGATGCCACCACGACCTGCAAAGGCCAGGCCTGTATGGACTTACCGGTATGACGGTCCATCATATTCACTGCAGACTCATCGGTAAGATGCTTGGGAATCAGTGCCACCGCCGATGCCGATGCTGTCATCTGTTCGCCATGCTTCTCACAGTCTTGTGCCGTAGAGTATCCCATGCCTAACGATTGTCCTATGAGATACAGGGTGAGTGCCACATGGATAATTGCCACTGTCATTATCGCTACGCAGATGGCTGTAATTCTTTTATTCATAACTGCATTTGTATTTAGATAGACAGACAATGCCCGTCTGAGGTTACACATATATTGTTATAGGGTAGCCAACAAGTTCTTGAGATCGCTGTGCATCATCACATAGCTATCGATGAGATGCTCCTTGCCGTCTTTTCCTTCCAGCTGATACATTCTCACACCGAGCAATGTGTCTGCAAAGCCCATGTATTCTGTACGCTTTTCAGGCGCATTGAAGTGATTCGTGTCACTGTTCCATCGGGCATAATCTACCGTCACCAGTATGTCGCTGTAAGCGAAGGCGAGTTGTTTCACTGGCACCCATTTCAGTTCATCAGCATCCCAACGGTAGGTAACCTTCTCCTTCAGACGGTTTTGCTCGTCATACCGGTAGGTACTCATGCTTTGCTTCTCGAGCATAGTCTCTGCCTTACGGTAGGCATAGAGTGTGGTAAGCCTGCCTTCCTCGATATCGGCGTTATATACATAGTCACCACCGTTTGTCACTTGGGTAGCCTGAGTAAACATGCTTAAAATCATTCCGGCTGTAACATTCATCAGTACCATAATCGTATTTGTTTAAAAGGTTTGTTTATTGAATTTCTTTTCTTATTTATTGAATATCTTTCGATATTTATCGTTTTTCGATATGCAAAAGTAATATGAACTATTTACATCTACAAACAATTTTCAATAAATATTTATCGAAAAACAATAATTTAACTTCCTTTTGCACTTCATGGCACGTCATTTAACTTTCTCACATTATTATATAAAATAGGCAGTATTTCATCCCCCTCATCAACCTCCCCAATGTCTCCTTATAGGCGCCTCATCGGCTCCATTATACATTCAAGACACGAGTCGCCCTTTTGTTTCTCGGGTGGTGCTCCAGTATTTCCCGCCGGATAGTACCAGTATCAATGTGCATGTATATCTCGGTGGTGCCTATGCTTTCGTGCCCCAGCATCGCCTGTATGGCACGCAGGTCAGCACCTCCTTCGAGTAGCGAGGTAGCAAAGGAGTGGCGCAGGGTATGGGGCGAAATGGTTTTCCTGATACCTGCCTGCTCTGCCTGCCGCTTGATCATGATAAGGATCATGGTGCGTGTAAGATGAGCGCCTCGGCGGTTGAGGAACACATAATCTTCCTCTCCTGGCTTGATATTCATCTCGCTACGACATTGGAACCAGGCATCCAGTTCGTTCAATGCCTTATTAGAGATGGGCACCAGCCGCTCCTTGGCTCCCTTGCCCAACACGCGCACGTACTGCTCTTCCACATAAAGCTGCGAGAGTTTCAGATTGACCAGTTCGCTCACACGCAATCCACAGGAAAAAAGCACCTCGATGATGGCCCTGTTACGCTGGCCCTCCCACTTATCCAAGTCGATGGAGTCCTCCAGCATATCTACTTCGGTAGTGGAGAGCACCTCAGGCAGATGGTCGCCCAACTTAGGTGATTCGAGCAGTTCCGAGGGGTCGTCATCGCGGTAGCCGTTGAGCTGGACAAAGCGGAAGAAGCTACGCACGCCACTGAGGATACGGCACTGCGAACGCGGACCGATGCCTATCTCATGAAGCGTGGCGGAAAAGTCCTGCAGGTCGTCGAGCATCACATGGGTCACATCCTTGCCAATACCCTCCATGTAGTGCAACAACTTCTGCACATCCAGCATGTATGCTTCCAGCGTATTGGCAGAAAAGTTGCGTTCCAGCCGCAGGTAGCGCCTGTATTCCCTGATGATATTCTGTCCCAATAACTTGTCGGTTTGCATTTTTTTCCTAACTTTGCACAGGATATACGGCACCCAAGATGCCGCTTATCCTCTACAAAAGTACAAAAAAAGCAGAACACACCTCCTTTTTATCACCATGAAAATACAAATCATCAATGGTCCCAACCTCAATCTTCTGGGCAAACGCGAACCGGGCATCTACGGCAACTCCTCTTTCGAAGACTATCTGGAACAGCTGAAACGACAGTACCCCCATGTGCAGATAGACTACTACCAGAGCAACATAGAGGGAGAACTCATCAACAGGATCCAGGAGGTGGGATTCGACTACGACGGCGTGATACTCAATGCCGGAGCCTACACACATACCTCCGTGGCACTACAAGACTGTATCAGAGCCATCAAGTCGCCTGTGATAGAGGTACACATCTCCAACGTACACAAGCGCGAGGAGTTCCGCCACCACTCTTTCATATCATGTGCCTGCCTGGGAGTGATATGCGGATTTGGCATGGACAGTTACCGACTGGCTTTGGAAGCACTACTGCAACACACCTCTGCCGGCGTATGAACAGCACCTTGGACGAATACATTCTGCAACATATCGATACAGAAGATGAATATCTGTACCGACTGTACCGCGCCACCAACATCTACCTGTTGCACGGACGCATGGCAAGCGGACATCTGCAGGGACAGGTATTGAAGATGCTGGTAAGCATGTTGCAGCCCAAAAACGTGCTTGAGGTGGGCACCTTCAGCGGCTACAGCGCCATCAGCATGGCGATGGGACTACCTTCAGACGGAAAGATTTACACCTTCGAAATCAACGATGAACAGGAGGAGTTCACACGCCCGTGGATAGAACAGTCGCCCGTGGCTGACAAGATAGTGTTCACCATAGGCGATGCTGCCACTGAGGCTGGCAAACTGGGAATCAGCTTCGACCTTGTATTCATCGACGGCGACAAGCGCACCTATCTTGAAACCTACGAAGCATTGCTGCCTTTGGTCAGACCGGGCGGATTCATACTGGCAGACAACACCCTATGGGACGGGCATGTGACAGACGTAGCCTACCTGAACGATGCACAGACCAAAGGCATCCGCCGCTTCAACGACTTCATCGCCAAGGACACGCGCATCACGAAAGTGATACTGCCGCTGCGCGACGGACTGACATTGATCAGGAAGAAAGAATAGCACCTGCCTGTTCTTTACGGGTATAATGCCTGTCTGATGCTATCCACGTAGTCTTTGGGAAGTACACCGACCAGTTTTTTGAAGCAACGGCTGAAATATTTCGGGTCAGAAAAACCACAACGGTAGGCTACATCAGACACATGGACACCTGGCTGTACAAGCAGAGTCTTGGCATAATGGATACGAGTGTTCAGCACATAGTTGTTGGGCGAACTGTTGAAGATGTTCTTCATGCGGACGAAAAGTACGGTACGGCTCACGTTCATCGCCTGCGCCAAGTCAGGTACGGAAAGGTCGGGATTGCCGATGTTATTCTCAATATATGCCTTCAGTTTCTGAGAAAACAACAGGTCTTCCTCGCTCAGTTGCTTATCATCCTCACGGATTTCCTTCACGCTCTCGCCAATGGGCAGCAGTTCTTTGATACGCGCTCCCAGCACCTCCATCTGCTCCTTACTGGATAGTCTTAAATCTTTCAGTTCTCTTTGCAGCGTAAGAATATATTTCCATGTACCCCACACCGCCATCAGCAGCAGGGTCAGAAGCAGTCCGTAGAGCATCCACGCCAATGGGGTTTCGTTGAAATGAGCGGAGCGATACAGAGTGATGGTTTCTTCGTTGTCTGTCCACACACCGTCACCGTTGGTGGATTTGATATGCAGCGTGTATTTACCCGGTGCCAGATTGACATAGTTCAGTTCGTTATGCCGCGTATAGTGCCACTTATCGTCCCTGCCCTCCATCTTGTAGGCATAGACTATTTCTTCGTTCTTATTGTAATCCAGCGCAGTAAAACGGATGTTGAAATCCTTCTCGTCGGGGGGCAGTTCTATCGTCTTGTCGCAGTCGAATACTATCTGTGGTGTAAAACTGCTTTTTTTCAAGTCATCGGGACTTAGTGTCAAAGTTCCTACAGACGTGCCGAGCACCATACTGCCGTCGGGCAACATGGCTGGGGTCGCCTCAGTAATCAGTTCATGGGAATCCAACAACCGCCAGAAGTTTGTAGCCACCTTTGTCGAGGTGTTGAGCAGGCTCAAGGAACCGGCAGAGACAATCCATACATTTCCCCTGTTGTCCTCTGCCAAAGTCTGGTTCATGTCCGAGGATATGCCTTCTCTTTCTGAAAAATGCCGGAAACTGATGGTGTCGCTGAGCAATTGTTTTGACAGTATCTTATCAGTACCTCCTCCTGAGGTGGCGATGAATATCTCCCCTGCTCGGGTCCTCAGTATCTCCATCACGTAGTTGCTGTTCAGACTGGAAGGATTGTCGGGCTTGCGCTTGTTGACGTGGAAGCGCATCAGCCCATAGGGTTCGCCGAGCGAGAAGGTGTAGAGTCCGTCGTTGGTGCCCAGCAGCGCCGTTCCTCCGGGCAGGAGTTTCAGGCAGCGGCTTTTCATCCCTGCCTTGGGAAAGGTCTTCAGCAGGTTGCCCGGATGGATGAACCTCATCGAGCCGTCAGACTGCGGTTCCGCTATGTTCACTCCTCCTCCGAAGGTGGCGATGACCAGACGGTGGCGGTCATCCTCGGCAATGTCATACACGCTCTCGCAGTTGAGACTGTAGGCATCATGGCTGTCATGTGTGAAATGCCTTGTCTTGTACCCCTGCGCCTCGGGTGTCAGCCGGAACAGGCCCCCTGGCTTTGCCCCTATCCATAACCATCCCCTGCTGTCCTCAAAGAAGCAATAGGCTGGATGGCCGAAGCGCACCTTCCTTTGCAGCACCTGTCCGTCGGGGGCGAGCCATCTGGTGAGTCCTGTACTGTCGGTAAAATGCACATATCCGTTCTTGTCGGAAACCCACAGCCTGTCCTGCCTGTCCACATAGAGTGCGCTGACCACCTCTTCCTTCTCCTCCCCGTACTTTTTGGCACTGACGGGTTTCGGAACAGTGGAAATCCTCTCCAGCCCCCGGTAGGAATACACCCATATACCCTGTTGACGGTCGCACAGCAGTATGGTAAGTTCTATGTTCTCGAATCCCTTCACCTTTCTTACCATCCCGGTCACTTCCCGGGGGGCGCGATAGGCTGCCGCCTTGACGTCATCTCCGTGATAACGCTCAAAACGCTGCGTCTGCCTGTTGAAGAGATAGAATTTCTCGTTGGACCAACAGATGATGTGGTGGTTGGCATCTTCCTTGATGAAACTGATGCGGTTGGTCTCCAGCGGACAGTTGTCACCGGGTTGCGCCTTAAATGTGTGGAACCGATACCCGTCGTAACGGCGCAGCCCGTCCCATGTAGCCAGCCAGATATAGCCCAGGCTGTCTTGTATGGCGTGCAGCACAAGGGTGGTCGAAAAGCCCTCGCCCTCCCCGAAATGCCGGACATGCACCTGCCGTTCTGCCGCTTTTGAGGTAACAGTACAAAAGAATATTGTCAGCAATAGAACTACCTTCTTCATGTTATTCATCGGTTTTTGCACCACTAAGGTATAAAAAATGCAGGAAACAGGGGTATTATTATCTGAAAAACTCCCGTTCGGTACGGTTTTCACCTTTTTAAGTATTTCTGTCCTCCTTGACTTGACACCTAATATTTAGTTTTGCAACGTCATTCCATGTAATCATCCAATGACAGCAAAAGGCATATTGGCTGCTACCTCCGCATCAGGACAATAACAACCATCAAAATAAACTCTATGAAAACCAAGATTCATTTACGCGTCTTCATGATTCTTCTGTCATTCTTAGGAATCATGGCAACGGCACACGCCGAACAGACCACATTGGCATCGTGGGAATTCACGACCAGTGT
>CALZXH010000010.1 GCA_945830055.1 uncultured Prevotella sp. | reverse complement strand
TGACAGAGGTGAAGCTCATTCCTCGTCAGGTGGAGTTTATGGACGGGCAGAATTACGTGCTTGTCGGGTTGAGGCATGCAGGGAAATCATACCTTATGTATCAACGGATAGCGGAATTGTTGTCGCAGGGGCATCAGCAGGATGAGGTGCTATACTTCAATTTTGAGGATGACCGCATTGATTCTCTTGACATTACCGACCTAGAACTCATCAAGACTTGTTATGAGGAGATGTATGACCACAGGCCTCTGTTTTTCCTTGACGAGGTACAGCTTGTGAAAGGATGGGAAAAGTTTGCCCGTCGGTTGGCTGACCAGAAATATCAGGTCTATATTACCGGCAGCAATGCCAAGATGCTCAGCAGTGAGATAGCCACTACCCTCGGCGGTAGATATATGGTGCAGGAAGTGTTCCCATATTGCTTTTCGGAATATCTTAGGGCGCACGATATTGACCTCACGCAGAAGAATGCAGAATTTAAGCATAGGAAGCAGATAGTGCGCTTGGCAGACGAATATTTCCGCAAGGGAGGCATGCCGGAGACAGCTCTAATGACTAACAGCCGTCAGTGGTTGAGTAGCCTGTTTAGCAAGATTTTCTTTGGCGACTTGGTGGCACGCCATGGCATTCGCAACGATTTTGCTTTAAAGGTGCTGATACGCAAATTGGCGGAGAGTGTCAAACAGCCTCTGTCGTATTCCCGTATGGCGAGTATTGTGTCAAGCACAGGAAAGAAGATGAGTACCGATGCAGCTATTGACTATATCCGTTATATGAATGAATCGTGGCTGATTCTTCCCTTTGAGAATTATGTCGGCAAACTTCAGGACAAGGAGATGAACCGTAAGTATTACTTCATTGACAATGGTCTGTTGGCTCTCTTCTTGTTGGATCCGGCAACATCACTCTTGGAGAATATCGTAGCGGTCAACCTCAGACGCAAGTATGGTGACGAATGCTATTTCTTCAATACCCCCAAGACTGAGGTGGATTTTTATATCCCGGAAGAAAGTACTGCCATACAGGTATCTTATTCCATGGCCGCTCAGGACACCCGTAAAAGAGAAGTTGATGCTCTTGTTGCTTTGGCAGATTATCAGGATGTACAACACCTGCTGATTGTCACCAAGGATGATGAGGAAACACTCGAAGAAAAAGGAAAGGTTATCTCTGTCATACCGTTATGGAAATGGTTGATGGGGTTGTAGCAAACCTCCATAGGCATAATAGAGCATTATCATATAGAAATATTGTTGAACAACAAAATCATCTAATGAGTAATAACCATCAGAAAACGAAATTATGATAGTATTTCTTGTTATTCTTGCAGCCCTTGCTCCTGTGGCATGGCTGTTGTGGACAATCTATCGCAAGGACAGTGCCCAGCCGGAGCCTTCCAAGTGGTTGGTCAAGGCATTCGTGTATGGAATCGGGTCCGTGTTTCTGTCATTGGCAATTTCGATGCCCGTAAGTGAGGGATTGGGATTGTCTATTGACAGCCAGTCATACAGTTCTCCAATAGAGGCAATTGCAGATGCATTCTTATTGGCAGCCATTCCAGAAGAGTTGGCTAAGTTCTGTATGCTTTGGCTGCTGCTGAGAAAGAACCCGTTCTTCGACGAGCATTTTGACGGTATAGTATATGCCGTGTGCATCGGCTTGGGCTTTGCTGCTTTTGAAAACATCTGCTACCTTTTTGGCGGTATAGAAGACGGGTCGTGGTTAGGTGTCGGCATTGTCAGGGCACTTGTCTCCGTACCAGCCCATTACTTCTTTGCTATACTCATGGGATATTATTACTCCATCTATCATTTCGGTATCGACAGGAGTGTGAAGACAACGGTAATGATACTCTTTGCGCCCATCCTTGCTCATGGGATTTTCGACTCCTTGCTGTTCTGTGCTCAAGTTGATGAATCACTGGGCGGACTGGTGTTGATTCTCTTTATCGTGTTCTTTACCAAACTGAAAAAGAGGGCGAAGAAAAGGTTAGTGGAGTTAATGAGTCAAACTCAGAATAACAAGGATTAAGGTCAGTAAGACTGCATCAGAAATTTATGAGAGGATAACCACATAAGCAAGATAATTATAGAAATATGAAAGTATTAATACAACAGACTGACCCGGATAGAAAGACAACATTCGTGGAGAAGGTGTCTACCTGCCACCCGGACGGTAACCTTTCGATGACAAGTGATGTCTTTGATGAGGCTACCTGTGAACAGCAATGGGAAGTTGACCACATGGAAGAAGGCAGGGAGAAAATGGAGGCTTGCCTGCGGTTTGCCGATGATTGTGTGGAATGTGGAGCATACGACAAGGCACTGGGTTATTATTCCTCGGTCTTGGAGAATACTGTGGAAGAAGGTCGGATTGGCCAGGATTATCACCATTTGGCAGAGCGGGCTTATCAGGGGGTAATCAGATGTAACTCTTGCGATGATGAATACACTTGGGAGGTGTCTTCGGAAATATTAGCCAAATATGAGCATTTGTTTATTGAAAAACAGGATGGGAATGAATAGATGTAAAATCGTTTTGATGTGCATACTGATGCACTTCGTTTTTTTGGACAATCATGCACAATGTCTGCAAGAATGTGTTGTATTGGAGTATAATGAGACAGAGAAGAAAAGCCCGTTGGGAGGAGTGGAAGTCCTGGTGATAAATGCGGGCAGTACGGTTTCTGATGCCAATGGTAAGGTGACCTTGAGGTTTAGGACTCATAAGCCCGGAGACAGAGTGACTGTGAGGCGAATAGAAAAGAACGGATATGAGATATTCAACAAGGAAGCGTTGACACAATGGAATATCATGCGTGATGGCGTCTTTAAGATTGTGATGTGCCGCAGCGACAAGTTCAAGAGAATCAGGGACAATTATCTTACTATCTCATCGGCAAGTTATGCCAAACAGCGTAAGGCTGAGGAGGCAAAAATACAAATACTGAAGAAAGAAGGGAAAATGGTACAGGCTGAATATGAAAAGGAAATGGCCAGAATCGAAGAGGAATACGAACAGAGGCTGATGAATATCGACGCTTATATTGACAGATTTGCCAGAATAGACCTCAGCGACCTTTCGGACGAGGAGTCTAAGGCAATCAGGTTGTTTCAGGAAGGCGACATTGATGGTGCCATTAAGGTTTATGAGGACATGAAACTTGAGGAAAAGTATAAACAAACTGTGGACAACCGTAATACCGCCACACAGGCGAAAGACTCTGTAAACGTCTTGATTAGACTGCACGAGGAAAAGCGAGATACAATCTCCTCAACGATACAAAGAAGGGATAATATGAGGAAACAGATAGGCAAATAAAACTATGTATTTGATGTCGTTATTTCCATTGTTTTATAGCCGTTTGAGTGTAAGCCTAATGATGGCTTGTCTAATGACTTCCATGCTCTGTCATGCCCAGAGTGTGCAACGGGGCATGTGTATGCAGTACAACGGCAAGGCATCCAAGACCTCCTTAGGTGGTGTGGAGATTGTCGCAGCCAATGCGGGTAGTACGGTATCGGGAGCTCAAGGTGACTTTTCACTGACATTCAAGACGCTGAAGGCAGGAAATAAGGTGAATGTGATGAGAGTGGCAAAGAGCGGATATGTGTTGTTTAACAAGGAGGCAGTTGACCAATGGTACATATCCCGCTCAGATAAGCCCTTCACCATCGTCATGTGCAAAGAGGAGAAGTATCGGGAGATTCGCAACAACTATGAGCGCATATCGTCAGAAAGCTATGCGCGCCAACAGAAGAGCGAAGAACAGAAACTGCTTGCCCTGAGGAAGCAGAACAAACTGACAGAAGAGAAATACAAGGAAAAACTGCTCAAGTTGCAAAATGACTATGAGACGCAACTGGAGAACCTCGACGCTTATATTGACAGGTTTGCCAGAATAGACCTTAGCGAACTGACCAAAAAAGAGAATGCCATCATCGCACTATGGCAACAGGGCAAGGTGGAGGAGGCAGTGAAAGCCTACGAGGCGATGAACCTTGAAGAACAGCTTGACAAGGAGATAAAGACTATCGGTTCGTTGACGGCAGATAAGGAAAAACTGGAGCGAGTGGCAGAAGAGAACAGGCAGGCGGCTCTGCAAACCTACGAGACAATATGCCGCAAGAATGACATGTTGTATCTGGCGGGTGGAACAGAGAATATGCGGAAAATTAAAGAGTCGAAAAGGAACGTGGCGTTTGCTGATACTACATTTGTGAAAGCGATGTTGGATTATGTCAGATTCCTGAACGACCAAAGAGACTATACCGAAATGGTAGCATTGTTGGATATTGCCGAAAATAATACCGATGACTTCTGGCTGTTAATTGATATCTATTCATTCAAGGCTACGGCGGGTACAATACTGGATGATCAGAAAATGGCTTTCGAATATAGCATAAAAACGATGGATGCGGTTTTTAACAATAAGGATATTGACAGCGTTCAGATGGCAATGCTTTCCAATATTTATCTTGTCGTGACAGCTTCTGTACCATTACAATTTGAACATTATCAGGTTGCAGAAGAATTACTTTTGATAGCAGAAAAGAATACTGTAGAGCTTCACCAATTCATACCTGAAGTGTTTGATCTTACCGTTCCATGTTTGACTTATGAAATGCTTTGTTATGTATATCTTCATCAGGGAAAACTTGACAAGATGGCCGGCTACATCAGCAAATATGAGGATGCCATTAAACTGCAATATGAAGAGAATACGCCTGATTATGTCAACGAGATGTCAACCTTAATGGCGTTAAAGGGATCGGCACTTATAGTGCGTGGAATGATAGAGGAGGGGCTGGTGCAAGTCAATAAAGCCATAGAAATTCTGAAACCTTTAGCTGAAAAGAACACACTGAAATATCACGAGCGAATAGCCGATTATTATCAGACATTGGCGATGGGGTATGTTCATAACAGGCAATACCAACTCGCATTCCAAACAATTGATCCTTTGCTGCATAGTATGGAATACTATCTCAATCAGTATTCGGGTATGAACAGTAGAAGGAAAGCGTATTATCCTATGATGTCATACGTTTTTGGCGAGGTGTCATTGGATAGGGGAGACTATGACAAGGCTCTGGAAGAGTTTGAGAATGTGCTTAGTGCAACAAATCAAGCCGATTTGTCTGTTAGCGAGCGGTCGGTCAGAGCTATGGCTAAATATGGTCAGGCAAGAACTTTTCTTGCCATGCGAAAGGGAAATGCTGCGATACTTGCCTTTTGTGAAGCCAAGAAATACATGGAAGAATTCTATATCCTCTATCCGCTGCTGTATGGGAGAATCTATAACGACATAAAAACACATCTAAGACAATAGCCAATGGAAACAATCGCAAAGCGATATGCCTTTATAAGTTATAATCACAGGGACCAGGAGATGGCAAAATGGCTTCAGGCTAAACTGGAGTCGTATAAGTTGCCCACAGAGATACACAACGAGTTTGAACACTCGAGGTATCTTCGACCCGTTTTCAGAGATCAGACCGACCTTAATGCTGGTATTCTGAGTGAGGAATTGAAGAAGCATCTCATCTCCTCGAAATTCCTTGTCGTTGTCTGTTCTCCTAATTCTGCCCAGTCAAAATGGGTGAACGATGAGGTGAATTATTTTTTGGAAATGGACCGTGCTGACAGGATTATACCTTTTATCATTGATGGTACTCCCCACAGCACAGAAAACGAATGTCTGCCTCCGGCTTTAAGGAATATGCCAAAGGAACTGCTTGGAATCAGTCTCAGGGAGGTGGGCAGGCAAAAGGCATTTGTCAAGTTAGTGTCGAAGATGCTTGACATGGATTTTGACGTGCTATGGCAAAGACACAAAAGACAGGTAAGAAACAGAATGATTGCCACGGCAGTATTCCTGTCTGTACTTCTTGCATTATTATACTATTTGGCTGTTCCGCTGTCCATTCATCTTACGATAAATGACGAGGAGCATTATCTTCCAATGCCGGAATCGGCTATTGTAACTGTATGCGGCACAGACTATCAGTTGTCATCGATTGACACTACGCTGGTAGTGGATAATATCCCTGGGTATTTCCGGGGGAGAAAAATTGATGTGGCATTTAAGTCAATATACTATGAATCTGTGTCAAAGGAATACCGCATGGGATTTGGAGTTTCCAACTCACAGAAACTCGATGTCAAGCGCGACTCCACCTTTTCTGTTTTCGGCGGTGTCGTCTATGATGAGGACGGAATACCCGTGTCAGGAGCCGCGGTAGAGTTGGACGGGATGACCACCACCACAGATATGGATGGCAAATTCCGTTTAGAGTTGCCGATAGACAGGCAAAGAGAAACCAAGCGCATTATTATCTCCAAACCAGGGAAGGCAACAATTGTTCGTGATGACGAATGTCCCGACAGGGAATTGAAGTACATAATTAAATAAACGTCTGTAAACAATGACCATATATTCAATATTCTCTCTGCGTGGTAGTGTTACGTTGGTCATGGCTTGCCTAATGACTTCCATGTTCTGTCATGCCCAGAGTGTGCAACGGGGCATGTGTATGCAGTACAACGGCAAGGCATCCAAGACCTCCTTAGGTGGTGTGGAGATTGTCGCAGCCAATGCGGGTAGTACGGTATCGGGAGCTCAAGGTGACTTTTCACTGACATTCAAGACGCTGAAGGCAGGAAATAAGGTGAATGTGATGAGAGTGGCAAAGAGCGGATATGTGTTGTTTAACAAGGAGGCAGTTGACCAATGGTACATATCCCGCTCAGATAAGCCCTTCACCATCGTCATGTGCAAAGAGGAGAAGTATCGGGAGATTCGCAACAACTATGAGCGCATATCGTCAGAAAGCTATGCGCGCCAACAGAAGAGCGAAGAACAGAAACTGCTTGCCCTGAGGAAGCAGAACAAACTGACAGAAGAGAAATACAAGGAAAAACTGCTCAAGTTGCAAAATGACTATGAGACGCAACTGGAGAACCTCGACGCTTATATTGACAGGTTTGCCAGAATAGACCTTAGCGAACTGACCAAAAAAGAGAATGCCATCATCGCACTATGGCAACAGGGCAAGGTGGAGGAGGCAGTGAAAGCCTACGAGGCGATGAACCTTGAAGAACAGCTTGACAAGGAGATAAAGACTATCGGTTCGTTGACGGCAGATAAGGAAAAACTGGAGCGAGTGGCAGAAGAGAACAGGCAGGCGGCTCTGCAAACCTACGAGACAATATGCCGCAAGAATGACATGTTGTATCTGGCGGGTGGAACAGAGAATATGCGGAAAATTAAAGAGTCGAAAAGGATCGTGGCGTTTGCTGACACAACATTCACCAAGGCGATGATTGACTATGTCAATTTCCTTGAAAAAGACAAAGAATATTCAGAGGCATTGCAAGTTGCGATGATAGCATTTCGTAATGCTAAAGAAGAAGATGACCAATACATGCTACAATTGTTACTTGGAAGAATCTTGACATACCTCGGAATGTTTGCCAGGGCGGAAGAATGGTATCAGAACGTCTATGATATATACAGCAAACGATATGAAGACAACGAGGTACTTCTTACCCTCCATGCAATACCTACGTTGGATGGTTTGGCGTCTTTGTATTATATATGGGGGCAATCAGAGAAGGCTGTAGATATTTATTCGACACTATCAGAATTCAAATCTGCGTTACGTGCTCTTTCAGGTATAGGGTATTCATTGGATGACGTAGGGTTTGACCTTGAAAGGGTGGTCTGTCTGCTACAGAATTACTCATTTGACGTAGCGCTTGATCTGGCTTATAAGACCAAAGACCATTTGGAACAATTATGCGATGATTCCAGTAAGTCATTGGAATGTGATAGGTATTTTTCCTCCTTATATTCAATGATTGCTTCCGCATTATATCAAAAACGGCAATTGTCAGAAGCTTCCTTGTATAATAAAAAGTCGATATCAATACTGGAAAAGAAATGCGAGAGCCATTTCGTGGAATATGCAGATGACTTGATGAACGCATACAATCAGCAGGGTAGCATCTTGAGGTCAAACCACAACTATCAGGATGCGATAGAAAGTTACACGAAAGCCATCAGCATTGCTGATACTCTTCTAAACATAAGACCTGCAAAAAATTATCTTATAATGAGGTCATTGCTTGGGTATTATAGCAGTCTGGCAATGGCATATACCCAATTAGGGCAATATGCCAAATCGATAGATGTATTCAATAAGACAATAACCAGTTACGAGGCTGTTGGTTATGACAGCGACCTCTGCAAGGTTTCTTATAGTAATGCACTTATGGGATTAGGCAATGCCTACTTCTATTTAGGAAATATCCAAAAGGCTGTTGAATATACTAAAAAAGGGCTTGAAAATGCGGAAGCCGGCTATGCGTCAGCACCGAGATTATATGCCAATTGTTATGCTTTGAGTTTGTATAATTACTGCAGGTCAGTATGTGTACCCTCTGGTGATTATTCCACTGCAGAGTCTCTCATCAAGAAGGCTATATCAGTTATCAATAAAAAGGATGTGGAGTTTTACGACCATTATGAAGACGCATATTACATGTTGGCCTATCTTTATCAGATGCAAGGCAAAGAAAAGGAAGCCGAGAAATTGGTTGATTATGGTGTGGGACAATTTCCCCATAATCCATATTTCCTTGATGCCAAAGGTGAGTTGCTGATGAAAAAAGGAAAGAAAAAAGAGGCTCTGGCTATATGGGAAAAAATAATTGCGATTGACTCCAATTGGCCTTCCTATGGCAGTGACTTTTCCAAAATGATTCTAAATATGTGATAATAGGAATATTAAACCATAAAACATAATAAGTAATGAAAATTGAAGAAAATGGAGGCTTCACATTTGATGAGGCTGTGTTTGAACGGCCGTCAATCAAGCAGATTCTGGATGACGGACAAGTGACCGAACAGGAAATCAAACAGCAGACAGAACTGACGAGAAGACTGTTTGACGAACTGAATGAAAACTTGACACCCGAACAGCAGGAAAAGTTGATAGTGCTTTTGGAGGAGATGGGAGTGCTCTTCACCGTCAGCCTTTTCCACAATCTGAAAAGAATTTAGAGGGTTGCTCCCGATGCCTCGCTGAAGAAAATGGAGATTGATGATAGATTTCATGGCTGTTCAGGACTCTATTATATTGTGATGAAAAAGTATTATTGACATGAACAGAAAGACGTACATTCCGCAGCCGATAGACACCGCAGGTGTCAGGTTGCCAGAAGAGTTGGAGGTGCTGGCAGAGGATATTGCAAAAAACGTACATGAGGTGTGGTCTGCCGGCCGCATCAAAGAGGGCTGGACTTATGGCGAGAAGCGAGATGACGCCCAGAGGCATCACCCTTGTCTTGTGCCATACGAGGAGCTTACCGATGTTGAAAAAGAGTATGACCGGAATACCTCGCAAGAGACATTGAAACTCATCATGAAACTTGGATTCAGAATTGTGAAAGACTAAGGAGGATGCCAGCCGCAACATTTGTTTCCTGCGGTAGGATAGGGTACTTTTCCCTTGAGGCGACCTCAGGGTGATTTTCAGCTCTGCGGACATGAAAAAGCAAGTGCCCCGAACCTCGGTGAGGTTTGGGGCACCCGTTGTTTGTTTGGAATAAATTATGTTGTTGTTTGTTACTTTAGTTAAGTTTAGGCCTGTGCTTCGGGAATAACAGATACCACACTCTTGTCGTTGCGGCCCTTCTTGAAGTTAACAGTACCGTCAACCAAGGCGTACAAAGTGTCATCCTTGCCGATGCCTACATTGAGGCCGGGATTGTGCTTGGTACCACGCTGGCGAACGATGATGTTGCCTGCGATACATTTCTGTCCACCCCAGATCTTAACGCCTAATCTTTGCGAAGCCGATTCGCGGCCGTTCTTAGAACTACCAACACCTTTTTTATGTGCCATTTCTTACGTCCTCCTAAACTTTAAGCGATTATTTGTTTGATTTGAATTTCGGTGAACTGGGCGCGATGACCGTTCTTCTTACGGTAATCCTTTCTGCGCTTCATCTTGAAAACGATAACCTTGTCACCTTTTACGAGGGGATGAACCACCTCACACACTACTTTTGCACCACTGACGGTAGGTGCGCCCACCTGTACTGTGCCCTCTTTGTCGATGAGCAGTACCTTCTCGAACTCAACAGTATTGCCTGCTTCCACCTCTTTCATGTGGTGCACGAAGAGCTTCTTACCCTCCTCAGCCTTGAACTGCTGACCGTTAATCTCTACGATTGCGTACATTATTATATTTATTAAACGGGTTTTTCCGCAAGGCGGACAGCCACTTGCCGTCACTTCTACGAGCCTCCACGGACTAAATCGGGCGCAAAATTACTCAATTTTATTCAAATCGGGGTAAGAAATGGGAGGCTTTGTGGATATAATTAGCATTTTTTAATAAAAAAGCGACTACCCTCACAGGCAATCGCTTTAAATCTTCAATAGGTACTAGTCTTTTAAGGTAAAAAGATTGTTTTCAGGATAACGATTGCAAAGGTAGAGAGTATTTTTTAACCTCCAAAATTTTTCTTTGTGTTTTTTTTAAAATATGCTGAAAAACATCTTTTATTTGCCATAGAAATGCTAAAATGTGCTGTCGATTTCTGTCAACACTTCTTTAAAATTTCAAAAAGGTGAAAGCGTTTGTTATTTTTTTGAAAAAGAACAGAGGGGATGAGGTGTGTTAAAAAAAGAATGAGTAATTTTGCATCTACACAAAATTTCAATAGGTTATGGCAAAGTACAATATTAAGGAACCGAAGGTGAAGAATGCTGCCTATCGCTCCATGATAAAGCCAGAGATGGCTGATGCCCTGAAAAAGGAGATTTATGATGTGATTGTGAAGAGGAAGAAGTATCTTGACCACACATATACTGCCAAGCAGCTCGCCAGCGACATCAAAACCAATACCCGCTATATCTCGGCGGTAGTGAATGTGAAGTTTGGCATGAACTACTCCAACTTTGTGAACAAGTATCGCGTGGAGGATGCGATGAAGGTACTTGCCAACAAAGAGTTCAGAAACCTGACGATGGACGAGGTGAGCATGATGGTGGGCTTTGCCAACAGACAGTCGTTCTACTCGGCTTTCTACCGAGTGAAGCGTACGACACCGAGAAAATACAGAGAGCACTTACTCTCGACAACAGGCTCTGCCAAGTGAACGGAGGCGGAGCCTTAATTGACATACAATCATGAACGAAGTACAATTCTACTATACAGACGAGCGCTTTGCCGACATACAGATGTTGCGCTATCGCCTGAACGGATTCGAGGCGCTGACACTGAGACAGAAAAAGCTGGTGTACTACCTCTCGGAAGCTACTCTCAGCGGCAGAGACATCACTTTTGACCAGTTTGGCAAGCATAACCTGAAGATCCGAAAAACGCTGGAAGCCATCTATACCGACAGTGCCATCGACAGGCATACCGACGGCTTCAAGGCTCTGGAAGAGTATCTGAAAAGAGTCTGGTTTTCCAACGGCATCTACCACCACTACGGCTGTGAGAAATTCGTACCTTGCTTTTCCGAGGAATATCTCAGAAGCGCCATGAAGCAGGTGGAGCCCATGCGATTGCCGCTGGCAGAGGGGCAGACGGCAGAAGAGCTGTTCCTGGAACTGCAGCCCGCTATCTTCCAGCCTGGCTACATGCCCAAAAGGGTGAACAAGGCACAGGGAGAAGACTTGGTGCTGACCTCGGCCTGCAACTACTACGATGGGGTGACCCAGCAGCAAGTAGAGGATTATTACACCCGGAAGAAGGTAGCTGCGGGAAAGCACGCTCCCTCGTTTGGCCTTAACTCGCGGCTGGTAATGGGAGAAGACGGACCGCACGAATTGGTGTGGAAAGAGGGAGGCCTCTACGGCAAGGCGATAAGCCGCATCGTGTACTGGCTGACCAAGGCGATGGACGTATGCGAGAACGAGCGGCAGAGGAGTGTGCTTGAAAAACTCATAAGATACTATCGGTCGGGCGACTTGGCTGACTTCGATGACTACTGCATCGAGTGGGTAGGCGACACCGAGGGCAAGATAGACTTCGTCAACGGATTTATCGAGGTGTATGGCGACCCGTTGGGACTCAAGGCCTCGTGGGAGGGCATTGTGGAATACAAGGACGAAGAAGCCACCAGGCGTACCCGTACTATCAGCGACAATGCCCAGTGGTTTGAAGACCATTCGCCCGTCAATCCTGCTTTCCGCAAGAAGAAAGTCAAGGGCGTTATTGCCAACGTGATCTGTGCCGCCATGCTTGGAGGTGACGAATATCCCTCAACCGCCATCGGCATCAACCTGCCCAACGCCGATTGGATAAGGGCGGAGCACGGCAGCAAGAGCGTTACCATAGGCAATCTTACCGAGGCGTACAACAAGGCAGCCAAGGGAAGCGGCATGAAGGAAGAGTTTGTCATAGACTCAGATACCATTCAGCTGATAGAACGCTATGCCGACGTGTGCGACGACCTGCATACCGACTTGCACGAGTGTCTGGGGCATGGCAGCGGACAGTTGCTCGAAGGGGTGGATCCCGACGCCCTGAAGGCCTACGGCAATACGATAGAGGAGGCGAGGGCAGACCTTTTCGGTCTGTACTACATCGCCGATGAGAAGATGACAGAACTGGGACTGACACCCGACAGGGAGGCATGGAAGGCACATTACTACACCTACATGCTCAACGGACTGATGAACCAGCTGGTGAGGATAGCGCCGGGTAACGAAATAGAGGAAGCCCACATGAGAAACCGTGCCCTTATAGCCCGCTGGTGCATGGCACATGGCAAGGGGGCTGTAGAATGGACCCGTAAGGAGGGAAAGACCTTTATCCGCATCAACGACTACCAGAGGCTGAGAATGCTCTTTGCCGAACTGCTGGCAGAGGTGCAGCGCATCAAGAGCGAGGGCGACTTTGAGGCAGCCCGACAGCTGGTGGAAACCTATGGCGTGAAGGTGGATGCCACACTGCATGCCGAGGTGCTGGAAAGATACCGTAAACTGGATGTTGCGCCCTACAAGGGATTTATCAACCCCGTGCTGTTGCCCCAAAGAGATGCAGACGGGGAGATTGTCGATGTGAAGGTGGACTACTCTGAATCCTATGCCCACCAGATGCTGAGGTACAGCGCAGAGTATGGCACGCTGATTTAAAACAGGATGGAAACAACTACGGAAAGCAGATTGAAGGAAATCAAGCAGTCATTCCGCCTGATGATGAACGGAGTGGCTGCACAGTCCATGCGCGACAAGGGGGCGCAGTATCATGTGAACTGGGGTGCCTCGTTGCCCATGCTGAAGGACAAGGCGCGCGAGATAGGTCACGATTACCACCTGGCTATTGCCCTGTGGAAAGAGAACGTGCGCGAGTGCAAGCTGCTGGCTACGATGGTGATGCCTCCGCAGGAGATGCTGCCCGAGGTGGCAGATATCTGGATGGAGCAGACCACATCGCAAGAGGTGGCAGAGATGGCTGCCTTCTACCTGTACCGCCATCTGCCTTATGCCGCCGACAAGGCTTTCTCGTGGATTGCCTCCGAAAAGGAACTCTACCAGCTCTGTGGCTTCCATGTGCTGGCACGCCTTTTTGCCGACGGCAAGGCACCCAACGAGCGGGGCATCAACGAGTTTATCGACCAGGCACAGGTAGCCCTCTGCTCGGAGGCTGTAGCCGTAAAAAAGGCCGCCATGGCAGCCGTTCTGAGGTTTGCCGACCTGGGACTGGTATATGAAAGAGTGGCAAAGACAGCCATGAGGCGCATAGGTGCCGATATTTTTTAAAATGATTTGTGCGTAAATAGATTTTTTCTTTGTATTTTTGTGGCGCATAAATCATCACTGGGTTTCCATGACTGAACAAGAGAGAGAAACAGCCCGCGGGATTCTGACCAGATACCTGTTGCAGGGAAATCATAGAAAAACACCGGAACGGTATGCTATTCTTGATGCCGCCTATCGCATATCTGGGCTTTTCTCCATGGAAGAACTCGGACTACAGCTCGAAAATCAGAAAGGACTGGTGGTGAGTCGTGCCACTCTGTACAACACCGTGAAGCTGCTGGTGGAACTGGGTCTGCTGGTGAAACACCATACCAAGGCGCATGTAAAATATGCCGCCGTACAGAATAAAAAGGGCCATTGCCAGCAGGTATGCACCGTGTGCGGGAAGGTGAAAGACCTCAACCTGCCCGAAATGACTACCCTCTTCGGAGAACTCAGGGTGAACAGGTTCAGAAAAGAGAACTTCATGCTGCAGATTTACGGGGTATGTCATACCTGTCAGCAGCATCTGGCAAAGCAAACGGAAAAAAACAATAACAAACAATAGAATATACAATGGCTAACAATGGAAAAGTAGATGTTCTGCTGGGTTTGCAGTGGGGCGATGAAGGAAAAGGCAAGGTAGTGGATGTGCTCACTCCCAAATACGATGTGGTGGCACGATTCCAGGGCGGACCTAACGCCGGGCATACACTTGAGTTCGAGGGACAGAAATATGTGCTTCGCAGCGTGCCTTCAGGAATCTTCCAGGGAGGCAAGGTGAACATTATAGGCAATGGAGTGGTGCTGGCGCCCGACCTGTTTATGGAAGAGGCAAAGGCACTGGAGGCAAGCGGACATGAACTGAAGCAGCGCCTGCACATATCCAAAAAGGCCCATCTTATCATGCCCACACACCGCGTGTTGGATGCCGCCTATGAGGCTGCCAAAGGCAAAAGCAAGGTGGGTACCACCGGTAAGGGCATTGGTCCTACCTATACCGACAAGGTGTCGAGAACGGGTTTGAGAGTGGGTGATATATTCGAGAATTTCGAGGAGAAATACCAGGTCTGCAAGCATCGCCACGAGGAAATTCTCAAATCCATGAACTTTGAATACGATATCACTGAGGTGGAGAAGAAATGGATGGAGGGCATAGATTACCTGCGCCAGTTCCCCATCGTGGACTCTGAACACGAGATCAACAAGATACTTAAGAGCGGCAAAAGCGTGCTCTGCGAAGGTGCTCAGGGCACGATGCTCGATGTGGACTTCGGTTCCTATCCCTTTGTCACTTCCTCCAACACCATCTGTGCCGGAGCCTGTACAGGCTTGGGCATTGGTCCCAACAGAATAGGCGAGGTTTATGGCATCATGAAGGCCTACTGCACCCGTGTGGGAGCAGGACCTTTCCCCACAGAACTCTTCGATGAGACGGGTAGCACCATCCGCCAGTTGGGCCATGAGTTCGGGGCTGTGACCGGTCGCGAGAGACGTTGCGGATGGATTGACCTCGTAGCATTAAGATATGCCATCATGGTAAACGGTGTGACCCAGCTCATCATGATGAAGAGCGACGTGCTCGACGGATTCAAGACCATCAAGGCCTGTGTGGCATACAAACAGAACGGCAAGGAGATACAGGATTTCCCCTACAACATCGAACAAGGCATAGAACCCGTATATGTGGAATTGCCCGGATGGCAGACCGATATGACCAAGTTTACCTCTGAGGAGCAGTTCCCCAAAGAGTTCAAGGACTATATCGCCTTCCTGGAGAAAGAACTGGAGACACCTATCAGCATCATCTCTATCGGACCGGATAGGGAGCAAACCATCGTGAGATAACCCTATGGCACAGAAACCGAATATACCAAAGGGCACCCGAGATTTCTCGCCCGAGGAAATGGCGAAGCGCAATTATATCTTTGATACCATACGCTCAGTCTATGCGCTCTATGGTTTCCAGCAGATTGAAACGCCTGCCATGGAAACCCTACAGACATTGATGGGCAAATATGGTGAAGAGGGCGACAAGCTGCTGTTCAAGGTACTGAACAGCGGCGACTATCTGAACAAACTGACCGACGAGGAACTGCTGGAGCGAAACACCAACAGATTGGCTGCAAAGCTCTGCGAGAAGGGATTGCGCTATGACCTTACCGTGCCTTTCGCCCGCTATGTGGTGATGCACAGGGAGGAATTACAGCTGCCTTTCAAACGCTATCAGATACAGCCTGTATGGCGTGCCGACCGCCCGCAGAGGGGACGATACAGAGAGTTCTATCAGTGTGACGCCGACGTGGTGGGCAGCGACTCGTTGCTCAACGAGGTGGAACTGATGCAGATTGTGGATACCGTGTTCACGCGATTCGGCATCAGAGTACAGATAAAAATCAACAACCGCAAGATACTTTCCGGTATAGCCGAGGTGATAGGGGCTGCTGACAAGATAGTGGACATTACCGTGGCGATTGACAAGCTGGAGAAGATAGGCATCGACAAGGTCAACGAGGAGCTGCGTGCCGTAGGTATCGGTGAAAACGCCATCGAACTGCTGCAGCCCATCATTACCCTGACGGGTACCAACGAGCAGAAACTCGAAACTATCGCCGGGGTGCTGGCTAACAGCGAGACAGGACTGAAAGGGGTGGAGGAAACCCGCTATATCCTTGCTACGCTGGAGAAGATGGGACTGAATAATGAGATGCAGCTCGACCTGACTCTGGCACGTGGCCTAAACTACTATACGGGAGCCATCTTCGAGGTGAAGGCGCTTGATACACCTATGGGAAGCATCACTGGTGGTGGAAGGTATGACAACCTAACCGGCATCTTCGGATTGCCCGGACTCAGCGGGGTGGGAATATCCTTTGGAGCCGACAGAATTTATGACGTGTTGGAGGCGCTGGACCTCTATCCCAAGAATGCTGTGGCGGGTACACAACTGCTGTTTATTAACTTTGGCGAAAAGGAGACTGCCTACTGTCTGCCCTTGGTGGCAAAAGTGCGTCAGGCGGGCATCCGAACGGAGATATATCCCGATGCTGCCAAGATGAAAAAGCAGATGTCGTATGCCAATGCCAAGGGTATTGCTTTTGTGGCGCTGGCAGGAGAAAACGAAATCAACGAGGGCAAGGTGACGCTCAAGAATATGGCTTCTGGAGAGCAGTTTACCGTGGATGCCGCTGAGATGCTCGACATCATCCTGAAGGCCTGACCGCTGCTCTATCATCATCGTGAAAGTCTGATATCAGATACTAACCTTGGAGGATGTGTATTGCATCCTCCACTAAATATATAATGAATATGCGTACAACATACATTTGGCAGTTGGTTCTGGCCGTTGCCGTGGTCATGGTGCTTTCTGCATTCAAGAAGAATGAGGGCTTTACCGTATTTATGATAGGCGACTCGACTATGGCAAACAAGAGCTTGAAGGACGGCGCCAAGGAGCGCGGTTGGGGAATGGTTCTGCAATGCTATTTCGACGATTGCGTAAGGATTGACAATCATGCCCAGAACGGCCGCTCTTCAAAGAGTTTCATCAACGAGGGGAGATGGCAGGCTGTGCTGGACAAGATACAGCCGGGCGACTATGTGTTTATCCAGTTCGGTCACAACGATGAGAAGCCGAAGGAGGACCGCCATACCGATCCCGGCACCACGTTTGACGCTAACCTGCGTAGATTTGTGCTGGAAACCAGGGCTAAGGGGGGTATCCCTGTGCTGTTTAACGCCGTGGTGAGACGCAATTTCTTTGTTCAGGCTCCCAAGAACGATGATGACGAGGCTTTGAGAAAAACGGTGGGACCGCCTGCCAAAGACCTGAAACAGGAGGGCGACACCCTCTACGATACACATGGTGACTATCGGTGGTCGCCCAGAAACGTGGCACTTGAACAGCAGGTGGTCTTTGTGGATGCCAACGCCATTACCCATCGTCTGGAGCAGGGACTGGGCAAGGAGGCATCCAAGAAGCTGCACATGTGGTTCTTGCCAGGTGAAGAGCCTTCGGTGCCCAAGGGTCGGCAAGACAATACACACTATAATATACATGGTGCCCATGTGGTGGCAAAATTGCTGGCAGACGATGTGTGCAGACAGATACCACAGTTGGAGAAACATGCCGTGAAAGACGTGGATTATAGTGTGGCTTCCAATGGAATAGGTGATTTCTTTACCCCTCAAGAGGCCGTGGATGCTATGGCTTCGGGAGGGAAGGCTACCATTCAGCTTTTTGCCGGAGAATGGGAGAAACCTGCTATTCCCAAGGGAAAGAAGGTGAAATGGATATTGCGCGAAGGAGCTACTTGGAAGTGAGTCAGCGGATGTGATGTTCCGCCTTGTACAGACCGTCAATGATGCTGTCGGCAAGCGAGATGTTGGGCACGCGGATGGTATCGCATCCTAACGCCTCGGACACAAACAGGAATATCTCGGCTGCGGGCAGGATGACATCCGCCCTATCTGCTTTCAGCGAGTAGGCTTCCATGCGTTCGTGGAAGGTCATGGGCTTCATGGCATCGCGTATCTGTGCCAGACTTTTGACGGGAAGCAGGTCGTGACGCCCTTCGTTCTTGCTCTCATGAAACAGCTTGCAGAGCTTGTTGATATTGCCTCCCGAACCGATAATCTCCACCTGTCCGTAGTGTTTGCGGTGCTCCGTCAGACTGACCTCCATTTCGGGCAGCACTTCATCTCCCACGGCACCTCCGAGAAGCCGCAAGGTGCCGATGTTGTAGGAACAGCTGTCCACCAGTTCTCCTTCGTGGATGATGGATATTTCGGTGCTTCCGCCTCCCACATCCACAAAGGCATAGGTTCCCTCGTTGGCGTTGACCACCTCCACGCAGTTGTTGTAGAGCAGGCTTGCCTCTTCCTTTCCGTTGATGATTTCGATGTGAATGCCTGTTTTCCGGGCTATCTTGTCGAGAATCTTCTGTCCGTTGGAGGCATCCCGCATGGCAGAGGTGGCGCAGGCGCGGAATTTCTTTACATTATAGAGTTTCATCAGTTGCTTGTAACTCTTTATCATGCACATCATCATGCGTTCGCGCTCCTCGCTGATCTTGCCAAGCGTGAACACGTCCTTGCCCAGACGCAGGGGAATGCGCAGGAAGAACACCTTGCTGAATTCGTAATTGCCGGCGTTGTCTTCGCATACGTTCTTGATGAGCAGACGGGCTCCGTTAGAGCCGATGTCTATGGCTGCATAATTTTGGTTTTCCATTTGTTCTTACGTTTTTTTCAACGTCTGATTTCGTTTGTCAAAGTTTGTCCTCTTTCTTTTTCCTATCGTTTTGGTCTGTGCAATCGCCTGTTGCAAGCACTTGACTGTAGGCCTTGTAGAGTTCCTCTTGCGAGCGGAAGGGTATGCCCACTTGGAAATCATTGCTGCCCTTACCGTCGATGCTACGCCCGTTGAGCGTGTCGCGCAAGCCGTAATCCACGGTTCGCCATAGGTCTTGCTGCATTTCCTCATCGTAAACGGGCGTGAGAACCTCTATGCGGTTGACGAGATTGCGCGGCATCCAGTCGGCACTTCCGATATAGTACAGCGGCTGGCCGCCATTGGCAAAGATGAATATCCGCGAGTGCTCCAGATAATGGTCGATGATACCCACAGCCCTGATGTTTTCGCTCCATCCAGCCACCCCGGGCACCAGTGAACAGTTGCCGCGTAGCACCAGTTCTATCCTTACACCGGCTCTGGAAGCCTCGTAGAGCTTTGCCACCATGTCTTCGTCGGTAATGTGGTTGATTTTAATCCTGATCCAGGCTTCTTTCCCCTCTTTGGCATGTTTCATCTCCTCGTTGACCAAACGTATCAGTTTGGGCTTCATCTCGTTGGGAGACACAAGCAATTCCCTGAACCGCACCGGCTTGAACGGCTTGCCGATAAAGTCGAACACTTTAGCAACCTCGTTGGTCAGGCTCCTGCGGGCAGTCATCATGATATAGTCGGTATATACCTTGGCGTTGCCTTCGTGGAAGTTGCCGGTACCTATGCAGGCGATGTCCCCCTTGCGCGAAGATATCAGCACCAGTTTGGAGTGGACTTTCAGTCCCTCGACACCAAACACCACTTCGATGCCTGCCTCCTGCATCTTCTTGCTCCATTTGATATTGCTCTCTTCGTCAAATCTTGCCAGCAGTTCTATCACTACCGTCACCTTCTTGCCGTTGCGGGCAGCACAGATGAGGGTATCCACTACCTTGGAGTCTTTGGCAAGTCGGTAGAGCGTGGTATGGATATGGGTGACGTCGCGGCTTAGGGCAGCCTCGCGCAACACCCGGATAAACGAGTTGAAGGAATGGTAGGGTACATGGATGAAGCGGTCTTTTTCACGAATCGCCTGAAGGATGCTCTCGGAGGTCTCCAAATCGGGTTTGGTAATAGGTGGAGTGGGGCGGTATTTCAGTTCCTTCAGTCCGAAGTCAGGAAATCCCATCAGGTCCTTATGGTTGTGATACCTGCCTCCGCTTATGATGGTGTCGAGCTGGTCGATGTTCAGTCTGGACATGATTTTACGGAGCAGATCCTTGGGCATGGCAGCATCATAGATAACACGTATCGGTTCGCCACGTTTCCTGCTCTTCACACCCTTTGCCACCTTTTGCAGTGTGCCGGCATTAAGGTCGTTGTCTATCTCCATCTCGGCATCCTTGGTGAACTTGAATGAATAGGCCTCGAAGGTACTCGTGCCCCGACCCGTGAAGATGAAGGGGAGGCAGAAGCGAATCACGTCATCGAGATACATGATGCAGTGGCTGTCGTCGTCGGAAGGGATGACCACAAAGCGCCCATACACCTTTGACGGAACGCGGATGAGGGCATAATCCACCACCGGTTTCTTCTTGTTCTCAATCCATTGCGAACAACGAACCGCCAGGAAGATGCTGTCATCGGCAGAGGATGCGCTGATTTCCCTGATAGACGAGAGCCATACGGGATTGGTGGAACCGTTGAGCTTCTCGGCGTACAGTTGCTTGAGATAGCTACGCTGGTTGGCTGTAAGTTCGCTCTCATGGAGCAGCCGGATTCCCTTTTGTGCCAGTCCCTCGAAAACATCTGTCACCGTCTGTTCAAAATCCTTGTTGTACAGGGCATTCAGGCGACTTATCTCATGGATGGTCTTCTTGGCCTTGTCACGGTCTGCCTTCAGCAGTTTTTCCTTGGAGTCTGCGATGCGGTTGAGCGAAGCCACCCTGACACGGAAGAACTCATCGAGGTTGTTTGAATAGATGCCCAGGTAGGAAAGACGTTCCAATAAGGGAACTGTAGGTTTTGCTGCCTCTTGCAATATGCGGCGGTTGAAGAACATCCAACTCAAATCCCTCTCTACATAATAATGTGCTTTCTTTTCTTTGTTTCCCATAGGTTAAATGGTCTGTTGTTTTCGTTCTATTAGGGCAGTCTGCTGCTGCTTTTCATCGCACAAAGGTATGAGATGCGTACTACAATAGCGTTTCAGGGAGATGATAATCCTGTGACAACATGATAAATAAGTATAATTGTATGAAAAATCGGCACGAAACTCTTGTGGGGTTATTTTTTTTTCTTACTTTTGCAATACCCAAATATTGGGAATTCATTAAACTTAAAATATTGAAATTATGAAAAAGAAATTCGTTTGTAGTGTGTGCGGATACGTGTATGAAGGTGAGGCAGCTCCTGAGCAGTGCCCGTTGTGTAAAGCTCCTGCTGCCAAGTTCAAGGAAATGGACGAGATGAATGCAGACTTCGCCACAGTACACAAGTTGGGTGCAGCCCGTGAAGAGGGTGCCAACGAAGAAATGATAAAAGACCTGGAGACTCACTTCAACGGCGAGTGCTGCGAGGTTGGTATGTATTTGGCCATGAGCCGTCAGGCTGACAGAGAGGGATATCCCGAAATCGCAGAGGCTTACAAGCGTTACGCTTTCGAGGAGGCAGAGCACGCTTCTAAGTTCGCAGAGCTTTTAGGTGATGTACTGAAGGACACCAAGAGCAATTTGGAGGCTCGTATCGCTGCCGAGAGAGGTGCTTGCGAGGACAAGTTCCGTATTGCCAAGAACGCTAAGGCTGCCGGTATGGATGCTACTCACGATACCGTGCACGAAATGGCCAAGGACGAAGCCCGTCACTGTGCAGGCTTCATCGGTCTTTATGACCGCTATTTCGGAAAGAAATAATTGGAGCTGAATTATTATAGAATATAGCCACAGGCAAGGTTCCCGGAAATAGGGAACTGCTTGTGGCTTTTTGGTTGAAACTTCAGAACAAGCCGTTATTATGGAATATCATCAAACCCGTGCCAGGCTCAAAACCGAAAAAGAAATGCTGTCAGAATTGGCGGCATTGTGTTCGAGGGCGGAACATTGCACCTTTGAATTGCGTGAAAAAATGGGGCGTTATGGGATGGACGAGGAGACTCAGACACGCATAATAAGCAGGTTGGTGAAAGAGCGGTTTGTGGATGATGAAAGATTTGCCCGATGCTTTGCCGCCGAAAAGGTGAAATTCAACAGATGGGGTCGCCGGAAGGTAGAGCAGGCCCTGCGGATGAAGCGTATTCCTGCTGAGGTAATCGCCTCTATACTGGGCGAAATAGAAGATGAAACTTATATGGAGGTGCTGCGCACCTTGCTGAAATCCAAGGCAAAGAGCATCAAGGCGTCCAACACTTATGAACGCAACAGGAAGCTGGTGCAGTTTGCCATGGGACGAGGCTATGACTACGAACTCATACGCAATTGCGTCAAGGAAATGGGGGGAGAAACTGATTTGGAGTGTGAAGATGATATCGGGTATGAATCCGGAATCGGGCGCGAAGTTGAAGAATAAGCTGCGCTACGTCTTGCGAGGATGCCTGGATGTCATTGCTCCCCGGCGATGTGTGGCATGTGGCAGGCGGCTCTCCTGTACGGAAGAGTACGTATGTGCGGTATGTCTCAAGCACGCACCTGTCACCGGCTTTCAGACCGATCCATACGAAAATGTGATGGCAAAGGATTTTTGGGGACTGGTGCGCCAAATGGAAAAGGCGGCAGCGTGGTTCTATTATGAACCTGGGTCGGAGTTCTCTAATATCATCAAAGAACTCAAATACCGCCATCAGCCTGCTTTGGGACTCTATATTGGAGAAATGATGGCGCACAAGATGAACGAAAGCGGTTTCTTTGATGATATTGATTATATGATTCCTGTGCCAGTTACCCGAAAAAGAAAAAGGCAGAGGGGCTATAATCAGGCAGAATGTATAGCCAATGGCATACAGAGAGTGGTGCCTATACCGGTGGCTACATGGGCGGTGGAAAGAGTGGAGTTTGATGGCAGTCAGACTCAGTTGGGGCGACTTGACAGGATGGATAATGTGGGACACGCTTTCCGAGGGAAAGATATGGAGGCTTTGTCACATGCTCATGTGCTGCTTGTGGATGATGTGACAACTACAGGAGCCACGCTAACAGCTGTGGCAAATGTGCTGCAAAAGGTGCCGGATATCAGGATTAGTGTGCTTACAGCTGGATATACACGCTGACTTTGTGCTGTTTCTTGGGATTTTTAGTTAACTTTGTGCCCTGCAATCCTTCAATAATGAAAAAAGTGATATGAATATAAGATTGTCTCGAATCATCAAGGTGGTGGCGTGTATGCTTTGTTTCACTTCGAACATCCACGCACAGAATAAAAGGGAGTTCAGGGGCGCATGGATACAGTGTGTCAACGGACAGTTCTTGGGCAAAAGCACGTCGGAGATTCAGTCCATGCTGTCGTTTCAGCTGGATGAACTGCAGAAAGACGGCGTAAATTGCATCATTTTCCAGGTGCGACCTGAGTGTGATGCCTTGTATCAGAGCCGTCTGGAACCCTGGAGCCGTTTCCTTACCGGACAACAGGGAAAGGCCCCTTCGCCTTATTGGGACCCGCTGGCTTGGATGGTAGAGCAGTGCCATCAGCGTGGTATGGAACTGCACGCATGGGTCAATCCCTATCGTGCCAAGACAAAGGGTACTACGGCATTATCGGTCAACCATATCGCTATCAGGCAACCTTACCGCGTATTTTCGTATGACGGTCAAATGATACTTAATCCCGGACAACCTGAAAACAGGGAGTATATATGTAGCGTGGTGAGCGACATCGTAAGAAGGTATGATGTGGATGGCTTGCATATAGACGATTATTTCTATCCCTATCCTTCGCCGGGATGCACTATACCCGATGACAGGGAATACAGGCAGTACAGCAACGGTATTGCCGACAGGGGCGACTGGCGCAGGTATAATGTGGATTTGTTCATCCAGCAATTACACGATTCTATTGTGTCGGTAAAGCCTTGGGTCAAGTTTGGCGTGTCGCCGTTTGGCATTTACCGCAATATCTCAAGCAGTCCCAACGGAAGCAACACCAAGGGACTGCAGAACTATGATGACCTGTATGCCGACGTACTCTTGTGGATAAACAACGGATGGGTGGATTACTGTGTGCCCCAGCTCTACTGGCAGATCGGGCATCCCACGGCTGACTATGAAACCTTGTTGAAATGGTGGAACCGTAATGCAGGCAATCGTCCTCTGGTGATAGGTGAGGATGTGGAACGGACGGTGAACCATGCGGATGTGGACAATCCGAAAAGCAACCAGATGCCAGCCAAGTTCAGACTGCGTTCGCAGATGAATAATGTTTGCGGTGCCGTGCTGTGGTATGCCAAAACAGCCGTTGACAACGTGGGCAATTATGGCGGCATGTTGAAGAACGTATATTGGAAATATCCGGCACTGCAGCCTCTGATGCCTTTCATAGACGCTAAAGCTCCTGATAAAGTAAGAAAGGTTAAAGTATTGGTTATCAATGAGAAGAAAGTGCTGTTCTGGAGTGCTCCCAAAGCCGGGAAATGGCATGATGAGGCAAAGAAGTATGTGGTTTACCGCTTTGAACATAAAGAGAAGATAGATATTGAGAACCCCAGACATATTGTAGCCATTACCTCTGATACCCATCTTGAACTTCCCTATGAAACGGGCAAGAGCAAGTATGTGTATGTGGTTACGGCACTCGACCGTTTGCAGAACGAGAGCAAACCTGTTAAGAAAAAAGTAAAGTTGTAAACTTTTTATTTGCCCAATTCAGAAGATAATACTATCTTTGCATGGCATGTAGCCATTATGTAAAGCATAAAAAGGCAAAAGAAGTAGCCCGATGAGTAACACAATCAAACACAAAGGCATCATCGATACAGTTTGTAACAGTCACGTCACTGTGCGTATTGTACAGTCATCGGCTTGTGCATCATGCAAGGTGGCTTCGCATTGCAATGCTTCAGAGAGCAAGGAAAAGTTGGTGGATGTATGGGTGACTGACAGCGACCGGCAATGGAGCATAGGAGAGGAAGTGACGGTATGTGCAGAAAACAGGGTGGTGGCAAAAGCCATGGTTTACAGTTTTGGCATTCCTTTTCTGTTGATGTTCCTCACGCTGGTTGTATCGTTGCAACTGGGTGCAAGCGAGTGGCTTGGTGCTTTGCTTGCCTTAGCGGTACTTCCTCCATATTACTTTATCCTGTATCTGTTCCGCTCGCGGCTAAAACGCGAAATCGTATTTACCATCGAGGATTGATAGTAGATAGGGCGGTGGGGTGATAAGTGATGGCAACATTTGAAGACAAGTAATAATGATTGATAAAGAATACTTAAAATCTAAATAACTAAAATATGGAATGTTCTATTTTAATCGCAGTCATTGCACTTGGAGGCATAGGATTGGTAGCAGCTTTGGTGCTGTTCATCTGTTCCAAGAAGTTTGCTGTGAAAGAGGATCCGCGTCTTGCTGAAGTCGCATCTGTATTGCCACAGGCCAATTGTGGAGGATGTGGATTTCCTGGATGTAGCGGATTGGCGGATGCTTTGGTAAAAGCAGCCGACAAGGGTTCTATTGATGGGCTCTCTTGTCCCGTAGGTGGAGCCGAAGTGATGAGTAAGGTGGCCGACCTCTTGGGAATGGCCGTAGCCAATGCTGAGGCAAAGGTGGCGGTAGTGAAGTGTAACGGCACCTGTGAAATGCGCCCCAAGACGGCTATCTATTCCGGTTTGCGCACATGTAGTGCCATGCACGCCTGTGGTGCCGGTGAAACAGCCTGTGGCTTTGGATGTCTGGGATGTGGCGATTGTGCGGCAGCCTGCCAGTTCGGTGCCATTACCGTAAATCCGGAAACAGGCATTGCTGAGGTGGATGAAGACAAGTGTACTTCTTGTGGCGCTTGTGTGAAAGCTTGTCCGCGTGGCATCATCGAACTGCGCAAGAAGGGCTTGAAAGGACGCAAGGTATATGTCAAGTGTTCCAACAAGGACAAGGGTCCAGCAGCCAAGGCTGCGTGCAAAGCCGCTTGTATCGGTTGTGGCAAGTGCGAGAAGGAATGTCCGTTCGGTGCCATCACTGTGGTTGCCAACCTCTCCTATATCGATGCAGAGAAGTGTCGCTTGTGCAGAAAGTGTGAGAAAGTTTGTCCTACACACGCCATCGTGGCTGTAAACTTCCCTGCGCCCAAGGCTCCTAAAGCCGAAGCCCCTGCCGCAGCGGTGAAGCCAGAGAAAGTAGAAGATACACCTAATGTGAAACCTGAAAACAAACAGGAGGAAAAGTCAAATGAATAGCAGAACATTCAGAATCGGTGGTATTCACCCGGAAGAGAATAAACTTACCCACGAAGTGCCTACCAAAGTGGCACCTCTGCCCAAGCAGGCCATTTTCCCCTTGTCCCAGCATATCGGAGCACCTGCCAAACCGGTGGTTGAAAAAGGAGATAAGGTAAAGGTAGGAACATTGATAGCCGAAGCCAATGGCTTTGTCTCTGCACCCATTTATTCTTCTGTATCAGGTACCGTGTTCAAGGTGGATTCAGCTGTAGATGCAACAGGTTACCGCAAACCTTCTATCATTATTAATGTTGAGGGTGACGAATGGGAGGAGAGCATCGACCGTTCAGACAAACTGGAGACCTTGGAGGCGCATCCCGAGCTGACACCCGAGCAAATCATCGAAAAGATCAAGGTGGCTGGCGTTACCGGTATGGGTGGTGCCGGATTCCCTACATTTATCAAGCTGACACCTCCACCTACAGCTAAGGCGGAGTGTGTGATCATCAATGCCGTGGAATGTGAACCCTACATCACTTCTGACTACCGTCTGATGATGGAGCATCCCGATGAAATACTCGTAGGATTGAAGCTGTTGATGGCTGCTGCCAAGGTAGATAAGGCTTATATCGGTATCGAGACCAACAAGCCTAAAGCCATTGAGCTGCTGCAGCAGAAGACTGCAGGTGACGATAGGATAGAGGTGGTGCCGCTGAAACAGCGCTATCCGCAAGGAGGAGAGAAGCAATTGGTAGATGCTGTAATCCGTCGCCAGGTTCCTGCTCCCCCTGCCATCCCGGTGAATGTGGGTGCCATTGTACAGAACGTAGGAACAGCCTATGCCGTGTATGAGGCGGTGATGAAGAACAAACCCTTGTTTGAAAGATACACCACAGTGACCGGCAAGCAGATACAGAATCCCGGAAACTTCTTGGTTCGTATGGGTACACCCATGATCAACTTGCTCAATGAATGTGGAGGCGTTCCCGAGGGCGACCACAAGCTGCTGGCTGGTGGACCGATGATGGGCAAGGCTCTGACTACGGCAGAAGTGCCGGTATGCAAGGGTACCAACAGCGTCACCTTGATAAGTGGTGATGAGGCTGTACGTAAGGAACCCGACCCCTGTATCCGATGCGGCAAGTGTGTGAACGTGTGCCCGATGGGACTGGAGCCTTATCTCTTGGCTACGCTTTCTGCCAAGCATTTGTGGGAACGTGCAGAAAACGAGGATGTCATATCATGTATTGAGTGTGGTTCCTGTCAGTTTACCTGTCCTTCTCATCGTCCCATCCTGGACAATATCCGTCTGGGCAAGGGCACAGTGATGGGCATTATCCGTGCACGTAATGCAAAAAAATAATCGTTTTGAATTAAGAAGAACAATAAACAAACAACAATAATGGGAAAATTCATTGTATCACTATCACCGCATGCACACGGAACCGATACGGTTGAACGCAATATGTATGGCGTGATTATCGCCCTGCTGCCCGCCTTGCTCGTATCCTTCTATTATTTTGGATTGGGTTCTGTGGTGGTATGTCTCACCAGCGTGTTGGCATGCGTATTCTTTGAGTGGCTGATAAGCAAGTTCTTGTTGAAGAACACTCGTAATACGGTTTTGGATGGGTCTGCTATCCTTACCGGTTTGCTCCTGGGCTTTAACCTGCCTTCCAACCTGCCTATATGGATTATCATCGTCGGCGCCTTGGTAGCGATAGGAGTGGGCAAGATGACTTTTGGCGGCTTGGGATGCAATATATTCAATCCTGCATTGGTGGGTCGTTGCTTCCTTTTGGTCAGTTTCCCTGTGCAGATGACTTCGTGGCCTGTAGCAGGTCAACTTACCAGTTATCTGGATGCAGAGACCGGTGCCACTCCTCTGAGCATCATGAAATGGGCCATCAAGAATAACGATCCTTCTGTGCTGAAGGAGCTTCCTTCTTCGATTGACCTTATGCTGGGAAATGCCGTTAGCCAGACTTCCGGTCCTATCGGTGCCGGAACCATCGGTGAGATCTGTGCCTTGGCATTGATTATCGGTCTGGTTTATATGTTGTGGAAAAAGATTATCACCTGGCATATTCCGGTAAGCATCCTGGCTACTGTTTTCGTGGTGAGCGGAGTGTTGTATTGCGTCTCTGATATTTATGCAGACCCCATCAGCGTATTGTTTAGTGGAGGTTTGATGTTGGGCGCTATCTTCATGGCTACCGACTATGTCACTTCACCAATGACGTGCAGAGGTCAGATTATCTATGGCGTTGCCATCGGTCTGCTCACCGTAGTAATCCGTAACTGGGGCGCTTATCCTGAGGGCATGTCGTTTGCCATCCTTATCATGAATGCGTTCACACCGCTTATCAACATGTATGTTAAACCCAAACGTTTCGGGGAGGTAGTAAAGAAATGAAAAAGTTGGAATCTTCTCTCACCAATATGGTGGTGGTGCTGGTGGCTGTTGCCATCATCACCGGTGGACTGCTGGCATGGATCAATCAGATAACGGCAGCTCCTATCAAGCAGCAACAGGACTTAGAACTTGCCAACGGTATCAAGAGCGTTATGGGCGTTGACAACCTGCAGGTGGTTGCTGATGACACCATCAAAAAAGACTTTGATGGCAAGGAATATACTTTTGTGGTTCACAAGACCAATGATGCCGATGGTGCCTTCCTGGGTGCTGCCATAGAAACATCAGCGCTGGGTTTTGGTGATCAGGTGAAAGTGCTGGTAGGCTTTGATGCCAAAGGTGCCGTTTTGGGCTATACCATCCTGCAGCATGCAGAAACCCCGGGTTTGGGTGCTAAGGCTGACATGTGGTTCCAGAAAGGTGCCAAGGGTGATATCATTGGAAAGAATATCCAGGAAAAACCTCTTGCTGTGACCAAGGACGGTGGTGATATCGATGCCATTACTGCATCCACCATCACCAGTAGGGCTTTCTTGAAAGCAGTGAACCAGGCATACTCTGTTTATGCCATGCAGGATATTGATGCAAAGAGTGGTGCAACCACACAAGCAAACCAATAAAAAGTGACAATTATGAATTATCTGAATCTAATAAAAAACGGAATCATCAAGGAAAATCCCACCTTTGTGCTTCTGTTAGGTATGTGTCCTACACTTGCCACCACCACATCAGCCACTAATGGTATGTCTATGGGATTGGCCACCATGTTTGTGCTGATTTGCAGCAACGTGGTAGTGTCTCTGATCAAGAACCTTACTCCCGACAAAGTGCGTATTCCCGTCTTTGTGGTAGTTATCGCGTCTTTTGTGACCTTGTTGCAGATGAGTCTCAAGGCTTATCTTCCTGAAATCAACAAGTCGCTGGGACTGTTTATCCCCCTCATCGTTGTTAACTGTATCATTTTGGGACGTGCTGAGGCCTTTGCCTGCAAGAATGGTCCGATAGGCAGTTTCTTTGATGGTGTAGGTATTGGTTTGGGCTTCACCTTGGGTCTCACCCTGCTGGGTGCTGTGCGTGAGTTGTTCGGAGCCGGTTCTCTGTTTGGCGCCCTTTTGTTGCCCGAGACTACCAACATCCTCTTGTTTATTCTCCCTCCCGGAGCATTCATTACTTTGGGTTTCTTGATTGCTATCGTCAACCGGTTTAAAAAAGCGTAAATTATGGAATTCCTGTTAATTTTTATATCAGCAATATTTGTGAACAACATCGTGTTGTCACAGTTCCTCGGTATCTGCCCGTTCTTGGGAGTGTCGAAAAAAGTGGAAACAGCGTTGGGTATGAGTGCTGCCGTGGCATTCGTAATGACCTTGGCAACCATCGTGACATACGTTTTGCAGAAGTTTGTGCTTGATGCTTTCGGACTGGGTTATCTGCAGACGATAGCCTTCATCCTTGTCATTGCAGCGTTGGTACAGATGGTGGAGATTGTGATGAAAAAGGTATCCCCGGCCTTGTATCAGGCACTGGGTATCTTCCTCCCTCTTATCACTACCAACTGTGCTGTATTGGGTGTGGCAATCCTTGTTATCCAAAAGGATTTCTCATTGTTGCAGAGTGTGGTGTATGCCCTGTCTTCTGCCATCGGCTTTGGTGTGGCACTTATCGTGTTTGCAGGTATCCGTGAGCAGTTAGATTTGGTCAATATACCTAAAGGAATGAAAGGTACTGCCATTGTGATGATTGTTGCAGGCTTGTTGAGTCTCGCCTTTATGGGATTCTCTGGCGTTGACGGCGGCTTGCGCTTGGCTTGGGGACTTGACTAAGAATTGTCATAGGCAACTGATAGATAACACTTATTTCAACAACGTTCAATACTGCGTATATTATGAAGCATACAATTCTTGTTACCGGCGGAACCGGGTTTATTGGTTCGCATACCACAGTAGAACTGCAGAATGCAGGCTACGAAGTGGTTATCGTGGACAATCTCTCCAACTCACAGGCAAGTGTGGTTGACGGAATTGAAAAGATTACAGGAGTGCGCCCTGCTTTCGAACAGGTCGATTGCTGTGACAGGGATGCCATGGAGAATGTGTTCAAAAAATATCCGAATATCGATGGCATCATTCATTTCGCTGCCAGTAAGGCCGTGGGCGAGAGCGTGGAAAAGCCGCTGCTGTATTACAGAAACAACTTTGTAAGTCTCATCAATCTGTTGGAACTGATGCCGCAGTACAATGTCAAGGGAATTATCTTCTCAAGCAGTTGTACAGTTTACGGACAGCCAGACCCTCAGTATCTGCCGGTGAGTGAAGATGCTCCTATCAAACCTGCAGAAAGTCCGTATGGCAATACCAAGCAGGTCAACGAGGAGATTATCCGAGACACCATCAACAGCGGTTCGCCCATCAAGGCCATCCTGTTGAGATACTTCAATCCTATCGGTTCGCACCCCTCTGCCATTATTGGCGAGATGCCAAACGGTGTTCCGATGAACCTCATCCCCTATGTAACCCAGACCGCTATGGGCATACGCAAGGAATTGAAGGTGTTCGGTAGTGACTATAATACTCCCGATGGAACATGTATCCGCGATTATATCTATGTAGTTGACCTGGCAAAAGCCCATGTCAAGGCGATGGAACGAGTACTCGATACCGATAATGATGCATTGGAGGTGTTTAATGTAGGTACCGGTCGTGGAGTGAGCACCAAGGAAATCGTTGATGCATTTGAACGTGCTACAGGTGTAAAGCTCAATTGGACATTTGCACCCCGTCGTGCGGGAGATATCGAAAAGGTGTGGGCTGACCCCAAAAAGGCAAATGAGGTGCTGGGTTGGAAGGCAGAGACCAATCTTGACGATACTTTGCGCTCTGCATGGAATTGGCAGAAGAGATTGCGTGAATTGAATATTCAATAATAGAATATCATCCCAAAACCGGCCGTTTTTCATAACGACTGTGTTTTATTTTGTGTTTGTGTTGTTATTATCCCCCGATGTGAATCGGGGGATAATTCGTTTTTTGGGGAGTATGATTTGATGTGCAAGCGCCAGTCCGCTTGTGGAATTATCGTTGTGAAGCCAATGAACTCAGTACCAGGGTAATGTCTGCATAGGAGATGTCAGGTGGGCAAAGTTCCTTGATGCCCGTTTTCCCGTCTTCTGGTCTGCACATTTGTATTGCTCTTTTTATGGTCTTGATCTTTTCGGGTTCAATCACATCTTCCAAGCGTATGTCTCCGCTCTCGATATATCTGTTGAGGTGTGAATAGATGGTGTTGAAAGTGAGATTACGTCGGATGGCTATCTCCTGAGGCATCAGTCCTTCTTTGAACAATTGGTAAGTGATTACCCACGTCTTTTCTTTTACAGGCTTCTCTTTTTTCTCTTTTTTTGCTGGTTTCGGCTTGCCGTTGACGAAATCCAACGCCTCCAGTTGTGCGTTCTGTTTTTCTTTCAGATAGGTCTTCACGTCAAAATCCTGTGTCCTCAATTTATCCAATACGTAAATATGCGTGATTAGCAGGTGGCACAAATCAACGGTGGTTTCGTTCAGCCTTTTCATCGCCTCCTTGTTTTTGCTGTTCACTGTTTTGTTCAAGTCCATCGGCTTTACAAACAGTTGTTGCAGGGTATTGCAGAAATACTCCGCACTCTTTTTTACCCGTTGTATAAAGTCTCTGTCGTGCAGCGTGTCAATGCTGAAAGACAGAATCGTGGCGCGCCATTTGTCTGATACCTCTATCACTTTTTTCTTCAAACCATCCAAAGTCTCCTTGTGCAGTTGCGTTACATTGTTGTAGGTATTGGAGAAGTATTCGGTCATCAGACGGCACATGTATTCCTCTTTATATAGCAGCGGCTTGAAGTCAAACAGTTCCAATAGCAGACAGCGGTAATACTCTTCTTTCAGTACGGGTAGCCTGTTGATGCTTGCCTGTGCTTCCATTTGCTGGTGCGCAATGTAGCTGTCCACCCGTGCATCGTTGATGATGGCTTTCTGTAAGATGGGTGATGAAAGAATCATGCCTTCCAGATTGCGGCATCGGCTCAGTGCTACATATACCTGTCCTGGAGCAAAGGAAAAAGCGGTGTCAATGATGGCTCTGTCAAATGTCAGACCTTGGCTCTTGTGGATGGTAATTGCCCATGCCAGCCGCAAAGGATACTGGCGGAACACGCCTTGTACTCTGGTTTCAATTTCCTTGGTTTCCTCGTTCAGTACGTATTTGGCATTCTCCCATTCCTGTTTTTCCACCACAATCTCGTCTTCGCCTTCACAAACCACCCTGATTTCCGTATTGTCCACGTAGCTGATATGTCCTATTTTCCCGTTGTAGAAACGGTGTTCGCCGGATATGTCGTTCTTGATGAACATCACCTGTGCACCCACTTTCAATGTCAGGGTGACATCGGTAGGATAGGAGTATTCCGGAAAGGTTCCTTCAATCTCTGCCTGGTAGGTGTGTGGGGTGCCATACAGGGCTGCCAGCTGCTCATTGTTTATCCTGTTGGCAATATTGTTGTGGGTAGTCAGTCGTATATATCCCTCTTCAGTCTTTGGCGAGAACTGTGGAATGTATCTTTTGTTCAGCGTCTGCAGGTCGGCTGGGGTAGGGCAACCCTGTCTGATGTGGTTCAGTATATCTACAAAAGTCTGGTCGCTTTGTCGATACACCTGTTCCAGTTGGATGGTCACATACTCAGTCTGCTGTAGTGCCTTGCTCCCGAAAAAATAGGGCGTATCATAATAGGTATTGAGAATCTCCGCATCTTCAGGAGTCACCACAGGAGTCAGCTGTTGCAGATCGCCAATCATCAGCAGTTGCAATCCTCCAAAAGGCTTGTATCTGTCTTTGAAGCGTCGCAGTACGGCATCGATGGCATCCAGCAGGTCGCTCCTTACCATGGAAATCTCGTCGATGACCAGCAGGTCGAGAGATGCTATGATTTTCCGCTTTTCCTTACTGAAATCGTACTTGTGTTTCATGTTGCTTCCTGGTATATAGGGCGATAGCGGCAACTGAAAAAACGAGTGGATGGTCATGCCTTCTGCGTTGATGGCAGCCACGCCCGTAGGTGCCACTACCACCATCCGTTTGGTGCTGTTGGCTTTTACGTATTTCAGAAAGGTTGTCTTTCCTGTTCCAGCCTTGCCTGTCAGGAAGATGCTTTTTCCTGTGTGCTCCACAAACTCCCAGGCATGCTGTATTTCCATATTTTCTGTAATCATAGTGACCGGTAGCTGAAATGTACTGCAAACTTACTAAAAAACAGAGGAAAAAGCGAAGGATATTTGTAAAAAATGTTGGTAATTTATTTTGCTAATTCATTGTGATTTCGTACCTTTGCACCCGATTTTCATAAAATAGTTGGATGAAGAATGACAAAATAAAGAATCAGTATCGTGTCAATGAACAGATACGTGTGCGTGAAGTCCGCATTGTAGGTGATGCCGGATCAGAGGTTGTTCCTACAAGGCAGGCACTGGAGATGGCTCATAATCAGGGCGTGGATCTCGTGGAAATTTCCCCCAATGCCAATCCTCCTGTTTGTCGTCTCATCGACTATTCCAAATTCTTGTACCAGCAGAAAAAACGCGCCAAGGAACTCAAGGCCAAACAAGTGAAGGTAGAAGTCAAGGAAATCCGTTTCGGACCTCAGACCGATGAGCATGACTATCAGTTCAAGTTGAAGCATGCCAAGGAGTTCTTGGAAGATGGAGACAAGGTGAGGGCTTATGTGTTCTTCCGTGGTCGTTCCATTTTGTTTAAGGAGCAGGGCGAAGTGTTGCTTTTGCGTTTTGCCAATGATTTGGAAGAATATGGTAAGGTGGAGCACATGCCGTCGCTCGAAGGCAAGAAGATGTTTATCTATCTGGCACCTAAGAAAGCCGGTGTGGCAAAGAAAAGCCAGCAGGCCATGGATCGTGAGAAGCGTGAAGCTGAAGAGCGTGAAATGTCAAAAGGAAATGCCGGCAGTGAAGAACCCGAAAGCATCCCTGCCAACGGAGGTTTGTTTGCCAATGCCAAGATAAGTTCAGAGGCACTCAAAAAACTCACAGGCGAAGAATAGAATTGAAGAGAAGATAAAGGTGCGTAACGCCCGGTATATGCGTTGCCACCGTATAATAAATAACAATTAAATAACAGTAAAAAAATGCCAAAGCAAAAGACAAACTCCGGTGCAAAGAAGAGATTTCGTTTCACCGGTACAGGTAAGATTAAGAGACATCATGCTTACCACAGCCACATTCTGACAAAGAAAACCAAGAAGCAAAAGCGTAACTTGGTGCATCAGACTCTTGTTGATACAAGCAACCTGAAGCAGGTTCGCGATTTGTTGTGTCTCCGCTAATCCCTATTGTCAAACATTTTAAAGGAAGAAAATTATGCCAAGATCAGTAAATCATGTTGCTTCAAGAGCAAAAAGAAAGAGAATCTTAAAACTTACTCGCGGTTACTATGGTGCCCGTAAGAATGTTTGGACAGTAGCCAAAAACACTTGGGAGAAGGGTCTTACATACGCTTATCGCGACCGTCGTAACAAGAAACGCAACTTCCGCGCATTGTGGATCCAGCGTATCAATGCTGCCGCTCGTCTTGAGGGTATGAGCTACTCAGTACTCATGGGTGCTCTCAACAAGGCAGGTATCGAGATCAACCGTAAGGTGCTCGCCGACCTGGCTGTTAACAACCCCGAGGCATTCAAGGCAATTGTTGAAAAGGTAAAGTAAATCCAATACTTATTTTTTTCATAAGTATCCGGGAGGCATCATTTTTGATGATGTCTCCTTTTTCGTTGCATATTAGTTTGCCATATTATGATTTTTTAGTACCTTTGAACACCGATTCTTATGGCATGTCAAAAACATCCATGGAATTGTAAAGTTCCCGTGCGTCGGGAACGTATGCATTGGAAACCTAAACAGTTGAACTACAGTAAATAGTGTTGCTCATCTACTTGCGGAAAGTTTTATACTTTATTGCAAACACGCGGAAGACTGAGTATATATATTCAAAAATGCAAGACTACGGATTAGTATCTATCATCACACCTACTCTGGAGTGCGAAAGATTCATAAGCGAGACCATCAAAAGCATCATTGCTCAAACATACCAAAATTGGGAACTGCTGATACAGAACGACTGCTCTACCGATGACACTGAAAGGATAGTGAGATCGTTTGCCGAGAAAGATGCACGAATCAGGTATGAGAGTAACTCAAGGAATCTGGGAGCTGCGGTCACGCGAAACAATGCTTTGCGTCGCGCCAAAGGGCGTTGGATAGCGTTTCTTGACAGTGATGACCTGTGGCTACCTGATAAATTAGAGAAACAGCTCCGGTTTATGACGGAGAACAATTATGCGTTTTCTTACCATGAATATACTGAAATCAATGAGGATGGCAAGCAATTGGACGTATATGTGTCAGGTATCAGGAAGGTTTCGGAGTTTGGTATGTATGCCTGTTGCTGGCCGGGATGTCTCACCGTGATGTACGATGCGGAGAAGATAGGCCTGATCCAAGTGGCTGATGTGAAGAAGAACAACGATACTGCCATGTGGCTGAAGGTGGTGAAGAAATCCCCTTGCTATTTGCTCAAAGAAAACCTTGCTTCCTATCGCAGACGAAAAGTGAGCATTACCCCCAAACCTTTGTGGAAGAAAATATGGGCGCATTATCCCTTGTTCAGAATTGCAGAGCAGATGAATCCGATACGAGCTGCATTTTGGGTGATTGTGAATGTGTTTGGCAATGGATATAAGAAGGCTTTCTATGTAAAGCGCAGATAAGTCCGCCATCCCTTTGTGCCCCGCAGCTGTGGGTATTGCTCTCGATTTGCACTATCTATATACCTGAAAACTAAAAACCTGAATCTATCTAATGAAAACAACGAAAGCCTATACCTATTTTATATGTATGGTAGGTGCATTTGGAGGGTTGCTCTTCGGTTATGACTGGGTGGTCATCGGTGGGGCAAAGCCTTTTTATGAAGAGTATTTCTGTATTGCCGACAGTGCGAGTGACCAGGGGCTTGCCATGACTATTGCGTTGATTGGTTGTATGATTGGCGCATGCACCTGTGGGTGGCTTGCTGACAAGATTGGGCGTAAGCGCCTGCTGATAGTATCTTCACTTATTTTTTTCTTTTCCGCTATAGCCACAGGAGCGTTCAATACGTTTGACGCTTTTCTTGTGGCACGCTTCTTTGGCGGCATTGGCATCGGTGTGGCTTCAGGCTTGTCACCGATGTATATTGCCGAGGTGTCACCTTCGCATATCCGTGGCAAACTGGTGTCGCTTAATCAGATGACCATCGTCATCGGTATTCTTGGAGCGCAGATAACCAACTGGCTCATTGCCGAAGATGTTCCCGGCGGAGTGATAACGGCTGACAGTTGGAATGTGCAGGCAGCATGGCGCTGGATGTTTTGGGCTGCAGCGGCACCGGCTACGGTATTCTTTTTCCTGTCGCTGTTTATTCCCGAGAGTCCGCGGTGGTTGGCGCTCAAGGGACGCTTTGACGAGTCACGTCAGACGCTCAGCAGGATAGGAGGGGCAGACTATGCCGAAGAGGAACTGGCTACTGTTAGGCAGGCAAATGCCAGTGCGCAGAGGCAGCGGGACTCTCCACACTCTTCTCCCGTCCTTTCGGAAAGGTACTGCTGTTAGGTATCATTATCGCAGTCTTCCAACAGTGGTGCGGAACCAACGTCATCTTCAACTATGCACAGGAGATATTCCAGTCGGCTGGTTTTGAGGTAGGCGACGTATTGTTTAACATTGTCATCACCGGCGTTGCCAATGTCATCTTCACGATCATCGCCATCTTCACCGTTGACCGGTGGGGTAGGCGCTCGCTGATGCTTCTCGGTGCCGGTGGGCTGTGTGTTATCTATGCCATTCTCGGGTTCTCATACTATATGCATCTTACAGGCTGGTTTATGGTAGTGCTTGTCGTTGCCGCCATTGCCTGTTATGCCATGACATTAGGCCCCTGCACGTGGGTACTCATCTCGGAACTCTTTCCCAACAAGGTGCGTGCCGTCGCAGTGGCAACATGCACCTTTATGCTGTGGGTAGGTTCATCTACACTTACCTACACCTTCCCGTTCCTCAACCTGAGTCTGGGTAGTTACGGTACATTCTGGATATATAGTGCAGTCTGTGCCGTCGGTTTTGTGTTCTTCCTCCTTCGTCTTCCCGAGACAAAGGGAAAGAGTCTTGAACAACTTGAGAAAGAATTGGTTAACAAATAACGTCAGTATGAAAACCGTAAAAGCATGGCGTGAGGATGTTGTTATCCCCACTTATGAGATAGGCAAGGAAGAGAAGAATCCCATATTCCTCGAGAAACGAGTGTATCAAGGTTCCAGCGGTGCGGTTTATCCATACCCTGTGGTAGAGAAGATAGCCGATGAACCGACGCCCCACACATGGCATGCCGTATGGATGGAAAACGAGTACATCAAGGTGATGATACTCCCCGAACTGGGCGGTCGTGTGCAGATGGCATACGACAAGATACGCCGGCGTCACTTCGTCTATTACAACCATGTCATCAAGCCCGCCCTCGTAGGTCTCACCGGACCATGGATATCGGGCGGCATAGAGTTCAACTGGCCGCAGCACCACCGTCCGTCAACATACCTCCCTGTAGATTCCACGATTGAGGAGAATGCCGACGGCAGTGTTACGGTATGGGTGAACGAGATGGAGAAGATGTTCCACCAGAAGGGTGCGGCAGGATTTACGCTTCGCCCTGGGTGTGCTTACCTTGAGATAAAGGGACGCCTGTACAACCGTACCGACGTGCCGCAGACCTTCCTGTGGTGGGCAAACCCTGCCGTGGAGGTCAACGATGAGTATCAGTCGGTGTTCCCGCCCGACATCAATGCCGTCTTCGACCATGGCAAACGTGCCGTCAGTTCGTTCCCCATCGCCACAGGCACTTACTACAAGATGGACTACAGTTCCGGCGTGGATATATCCAACTACAAGAACATCAAGGTGCCCACGTCGTACATGGGCGTCAACTCAAGATACAATTTCGAGGGAGGCTACGAGAACGATACCAAGGCAGGCATGCTCCATGTGGCAAGCAATCATTTTTCGCCCGGCAAGAAGCAGTGGACATGGGGCTACGGCGACTTCGGGCGCGCCTGGGACCGTGTGCTCACCGACGCAGAGAAAGAGGGTGATATCGCCGCCGGTATTCCTGCGCTCGACCATTCCAAGAAGATGCACCCATGCCGCCCGTACATAGAACTGATGGCAGGCGTATATACAGAGAACCAGCCCGACTTTACATGGCTCATGCCCTATGAGGAAAAGCGGTTCACACAGTATTTCATGCCTTACCGCGAACTGGGTGTGGTAAAGCAGGCATCCAAGGATCTTGTCCTCAACGTCAACGGCTCAGAGTTTATGCTCTATGCTACAAACCGGCAGCATGTGCGCATCACCCTGAAAGCGGACGAAGAAACCGTTTATGACGAGTGGCATGACGTGACACCTGAGAACGTGCTACATCTCACTCCTTCCGACAAACCGCTGACAGCGGTAGCCATATCCAAGGAACTCTATGGCAGGGAACAGTCTGTCCTCTCCTGGCAGCCTGAACCAGACGAGATACGGCCTATTCCTGATGCCGCAGAGGCTGCGCTGTTGCCTCACGAAGTGAAGACCTGCGAACAACTGTTCCTCACCGGTCAGCACATCGAGCAATACCGCCATGCCACATACATTGCCACTGACTACTACGAGGAGGCTTTGCGCCGTAATCCAGATGATGTGCGCTGTCTCAATGCCATGGGACTTTGGTACATTCGCCGCGGACGCTTCGACAAGGCCGAACCCTATCTGCGCCATGCCGTCAAGGTCATCACCCGGCGAAACCCAAACCCTTACGATGGGGAACCTATCTATAACCTTGCGCTTTGCCTGAAGTATTCTTCATCAAAGAGCGAAGCATATAACCTCTTCTGGAAAGCCACATGGAACAAGGCTTGGGCTGATGCCGGATACTTCGAGGCTGCCAAGATAAGCGTCAGCGAGAGACGTCTTGACGATGCCCTTGAAGAAATTGACCGTTGTCTCATCTACGGTGCACACAATCAGAAGGCCCTTGCCCTCAAGGCTGCCGTGTTAAGGCTCATGGGCAGAAAAGAGGAGATGGAGCATGTATGCCGCGAGGCTCTCAAGACCGACCTTTTCAACTACGGCTGTCTCTACGAACTTGGCGAGACCAGAAAGATGCGCGAGATGATGCACGGCATGCCCAACAACTACGACGAGATAGCCCTGGACTATCAGGCTGCCGGACTATACGAAGATGCTGCGAAGATATGGGAGATGGCAATAGAGGAGGGGGCTGTGACACCGATGACATATTACTATCTCGGACAGTATGACAAGGCAGAGCTGTCTGACAGCAACTGTTGCTTCCCCAACTCGCTCGATGCCCTGCTGGCATTGCAACGTGCCAAGGCCGAGAACCCGAAAGGTGCCAAAGCATATTATTATCTCGGTTGTCTCTACTACGACAAGCGGCAGTATGACCTTGCCAAGGAAAACTGGGAGGCAAGCGAACAGCTTGACGCCTCTTTCCCCACCGTTCACCGTAATCTTGCCCTCCTGTATTACAATAAGGAGAACGATTCTGCCAAGGCATTGCAGGAGATGGAGACCGCCTTCAGTCTCGACGAGACCGACGCGCGTATCTTCATGGAACTCGACCAGCTTTACAAACGTCTTGCCCGCAAGCATACTGAGCGTCTTGCCTTCTTTGAGAAATATCCTGAGCTCGTGGAACAGCGCGATGACCTGCTGCTCGAATATACCACCCTGCTCAACCAGACTGGTCGCTATGAGGATGCGATGCGTGTATTGGATACCCACCGGTTCCATGCCTGGGAAGGCGGTGAGGGCAAGATCCCTACACAGTATCAGATGGCGCGTGTGGAGATGGCTAAGAGATGTCTCGCCACAACACTCCCCGACGAAGAGAAGACAGACTATGCCATCAGGCTTCTTACGGAATGTCTCTCTTATCCGGAGAACCTCGGCGAGGGAAAACTCTTCGGAGCGCAGGAGAACGACTTCTATTATCTTCTCGGTATTGCCTACAGAAACAAGGGCGACGAGGCAAAAGCACACGAGTGCTGGCGCAAGGGAATGGAAGGACCTGTCGAGCCTGCTGCGGCAATGTACTATAATGATGCTAAGCCCGACAAGATATTCTATGCCGCGTTGTGCTATCGTGCCCTGGGTGAGGAAGGCAAGGCACGCACCCTGTTCAACAAACTCCTCTCTTACGGCAAGCAACACCTCTTCGACCAAGTCGTTATGGACTATTTTGCAGTCTCTCTGCCCGACCTGCAGATATGGGAGGGTTCGTTGCAACTGCAGAATGAGATTCACTGCCGCTATATGCTCGCCCTTGGCTACTATGGCTTGGGCGATACCGGGCATGCCCTGCGCTACCTCCGCGAGGCAGAACAGCTCGATCCTAACCATGTCAGCATGCAGCAGTTCCGCTCATTCATCTCACTCGCGGTTCATTGAACCACTGTGCTGATGTCTTAATCTCTGTGGGATAAAAGTGGATGGCAGAGTCGTTCATCTTGGGATGGGTCTGCTCCAACATGCGTATTATCTCGCCTCCAGCCCATATCACTGGTCCATAGCCGTGGGCGGCAAGCACGTGTACCGGACGGTAACAATAGAAGGCGGGGTCGAAGCCCATACCGCTTCCCACGCAGGTGTTCTCTACCTGTCCCATACCGCTTATCTGCCGGCTGACGGCATTCCATGCCAATAGGGTGCAGGCGCCATAGGCAAGCGCATCAATCCATCCCTCGCAGATGGAATGGGCGAAGCAGTAGGTATAGATGGCCGTTGCAGATGTCTCAAGATAACTCGTCGGTTCGTTGAGCAGCTGATGCCACATACCCGACTTGTCCTGCACGCTGCACAGTCTGTCAATATGCTGGCGCAGCAGATCGAGGACAAAGGCTTTGTCATCGGCAAACTCATCTCCGCCGTTGTTTCGTTCATAGATGGTGATGGCGTCGAGCACCTCACACATTGTGAGTATTGCCCAGCCGTTGGCCCTTCCCCACGGGAAGAAGGGGGGGCGGATTCATCTCTTCCACCCAGCCGTGACGGAAGAGTTTTGCGTCCTCAAACCACATCCGTAATTTGAATGCACGGATCTGGCTGACGGCATCATGGATGAAGTCCTTGCTGTTGACAGTATCGCCCAACGTCTGTGGATAGGGGCATGGAATCACATCTATTGCTACAATCTCAAGGATGAGCGATTCGTAACCATCAGTGACTCCACTGTCTATCAGACCGTACGCATGGACACTGTGCCCCCGGTGGAGTTGTCATGGCATATACGCAGCACGGTCTTTATAGAATAATAATAGACGACTCTCTGACAAAAGGACGGGCAGAGCAAATCAATTTCTCTGTTTATGGCAAACCGGAGCCTCTGACACTTGACAGGATAAATGCGCTGACAGGTCTCGGAATGACCACCCCGTCGCATATACCTTATTTCATATATGCAATACTGGTGGTGCTTGTCTTTGCTGCGGCTATCACTGTGTTAAGGCGAAGAAAAAGGCGTGCAGAAAGCGCCATGACAGATTCCGACGTAACGGTGGGGGAGGGTAACTGCAAGCCCTTGCCTCATCCCGGACAAGTTCCGGGATATGACTTCGCTGAAAGGGCTGCTGTCCTTCTCAATCGGCATATCGCCGATAAGGATTTTAATATAACGTGAGTTCAACGAATTGTGCGCACTGACTGCTTGCTGATGAGCTTTGCGAATAAAGTGCAGTCTGCGCCTAGCCCAGGGCAGAATGGAGCGAAGCGGAATGACACCCTGGGTTTGATGGATGCATTTGGATACGCCTTGAAAAGGCAAAAGCGTTAATACTTTGCTTGTGTATGAACGCTTTTGGGCTTTATTCGCAAAGCTCATCAGCAAGCAGTCAGTGCGCACAAATCATCAGCAAGCAGTCATGGCAAAACAATCATGTGAATTCGTCGAACTCACGTTATTTATAAGCTCATGTTTATTGTAAAAGATAAACAGACAGACATACACGTAAAAGTGGACTTGCCAATCATTTAGATTATTCTTAAGGCTCGACAATCTATTGTAATCAGGTTATCCTGTGCTTTCTTATTCCATTATCTTCCCGTTCGCTTCATCGACCGCACGACGTCAGCCAATCGACCGACCTCTGTCGGTCAATCGACCGACCTCCGTCGGTCGATTGACCGAACGTCGTGCGGTCGATATTAGAACCGATACAATGATGCAATAAGAAAGACCTTTTACCAAATATCATGTCGGTTTTGTGAGGTTATCAGCCAACAATCGGTCCTTTTAGATGCAAGAGTCCTGGAGCACTTGCGCTATGACCTTCCTTTGCAGATACCTGATTATTACTTTTATTCTAGTGCAAAGTTGCATATTTAACGTGAATTCGTCGAACTCTCGTTTAATTACGTGTGAAGTAAATCAGTATCATGTCAGGTGGTGTATTCGAACAAGGTGCTGCTATATTTTTCCAAACTGTAAGAAAAAGGAACAAATTCTTGAAGAATTATTTTTATCTTTCGCATAATCTTCATACCTTTAAGGCGGATTTCCAAAAGAGGGGAGACTTATATGTCCTTTCGAATGGTTTTCCAATGACATTGTGGGTAAACAAAGCATTCGCTATTATTCGCGTTCAGCCAAAAGCGTAGGAAACTTTCATG